>JABMRZ010000167.1 GCA_013202315.1 Candidatus Tariuqbacter arcticus
TCAAAAAAAGACGATTGGGGACTTGTTTCACGGAACATGGAAACTACCGGTTATTGCTTGTAAGTTCAAAATTATCATAGTTATAATTTACAAAAATATCCGCAAAATGTCAAGTAAAATTATGATTAATTTATTATTTATTAACGACTTGTCGTGCTTTATAGTAAATCAACGGAATCATTAATTAACTTTGGAAAACCAAATTAGAATATCGGAGATGATAACAGGATTTCATTGAAGACTGAATAAATTCAATGTTTCTATCCCTTTAATCCCTTTCATCCCTGTAAATTTTAATAAGGTGAAATGTTAATGTATGAGATGAACTCTTACATCGAATGAGTAAGTATCTAAAAACCGACAACCGACAACCGACAAACAAATTCAATCAAATATCAACCCAAACCCCGCCCTCCATACCCGCCCGGGTTGAGGGAAACCATATTCCGTTGAATAATCTTCATCGAGGACATTTTCCACGCTCCCTTTCAATTCCAGCCAATCCGCCGGTTCATATACACCCGTAATATCCACCAAAATGCGCTCATCGATATCGTTCCCGGAATAATCCTCCCGTCCCGATAAATAACCCGCGTTCATACTGAATGTCAATTCATCATAAGGCTTAACCGAATACCATAAATCTACTTTCCAGGATGGCGTGTCATCCCCCATTATCGTGAACTGCGCCCCGGGAATCTGATCCAGCTTGACCGTCTGATGAGTTATCCCCAAAGATGCGCTGAAGCGCTCTCCCTTATGTTCTATCATCAATTCTTCTCCCCACAATTCGGAATCAGCGATGTTCAAGAAGGGACCGACCGGGTATACCCGGTCTATCCTGCCCTCGATGAAAGTGCGGTAATACCATACTGAAATTATCGTCCGATGCCCTAAGAAATACTGCCCTCCCACTTCCCCCCGCCAAGCCGTTTCCGGCTCAAGTTCCGGATTCCCCGATGACTCATCGTATAAATGGAGAAAAGTGGGATACTGCACGCTGTGCGCCACATTCACCGCCGCCCGCAATTTCCGCATCGGCGAAAATGAAACCCCCAGCCGCGGCGCCAGATTCACCTCGATGTCTTTCGATTCATTCCGCCGGTTCAGCATCGCCAACCCGGTGGAAATCTCCATCAGCGGAGCCGCTCTATACGATGTCTCCGCGAAAAGGTCGCCTATTAACGCGTAATGATATTCCGGATTGGAAAACCCCCCGCTTTGAGGCGTCTGTTCCCGCCGTGAAAACAAATCATAATGCGTCCTAAAACCCAAATCGACCCTGAACTTCCGGCTCCAATCGATTTTCCAACTCCCATCCCACCCGAACACCCGGCTCAAATGCTTCGAATCGTACATATAATCGGATTCATCATAATCGTCATCGTTGTATCGCTTCAAACGGTTGGCGTAGGCGTCGAAATATATGTTGCTTTCAAATTCGCTCCAGAGATTTTTCTGCTGGTATTTCAAATCGGCGTAATACCGCTTCCAATACTTGAACCTCCATCTCCGGGGGGATTCGATGGCGTTGGGCGGAATGCCCCGCTCTTCATCGGAATACCCCAATGATAAAACCGTCTTCCCCTGAAAATACGGCAGGTAGAACTTGGCGGAACCGGAATACCGAAAGTTATCGCTGTTATCCCGCAAACCCCCATTCTCCAACTCGCTGGCTTGAAATTCGGACGCCACCGGAAACCCTTCCCGCCCCTCGATTGACAATCCAGCCCGAAATAGAACATCCTGCACAGACCCTGTCTGAGACAGCTCAGCCTTGAACGCATCCCCCAACCCGTATTCCGCCGAAAACTTCGTCACCGGTTCCTGTGATGGCTCAATTGTTCTGATATTCACCGCCCCGCCCAAATTGGAACCATATCTCAGCGGCGGCGGACCCTTTATGATTAACACTTCGGAAACATCCGCCAGCGCGATCCCGGAAAAATCCATATACCCCCCCCAGGGCGAAGCCGCCGGCCTGCCGTCGATATACAACTTCGTATCCCGGCTGATAGCCCCCCGGACGCTGAATTCGGCTTCCCCACGGGAACCGGTCTTAATCATCGCCCCCGGCGTTACCGCCAATATATCATCAAGGCTGTTCCCCGGAGTCAATTCTATTCGCATCGTATCGAAATTGGTGCAGGCGCCGATTTGCGAAGAAACCGCTCCAACAGTAACCGTCACTTCTTCCAGCGGATAAGGAAATTCCGGATTGACCGGCTCATCCTGAGAAAATGCGGAAGCAAAAAGAATTGCGATTGCGAAGAAGATTAATACCGGATAATATTTATGCAAAGACATGATTTTATCGGTTACTTAGTGCTCTAGTTCGTAATTACGGTGACGTATTATTAGTCTATGTGGCGGCAACAACTGCCTTCGCTTGAGAAGAAAGTTTAGCCAATAACCTTGATAGGTCATCACGAGTAAACCGCCACTCAAATGGTTGAGCGATACTTTCATATTCCTCTTGGAACTGGAGAAGACGTTCCTCCACTGCCTCCAAAGCGGAAAAATCATTCGGTGTAAGCACCTTGCGCTGAACGATAGAAAAATAGATTTCAATTTGATTCAACCAACTTGCATGAACCGGTAAATGCACCAACACAATCTTCGGCCAGGCAGCTTGAAATCTTTCCACGGAGGCTTCGCCCCGATGAGATGAGCCGTTGTCCACTATCCAAAACACCCTTTCCGCTGAACGGTAGGGTTCCTGTTTCATCACTTGTGCGACCAATCGATTAAAGGGCACAATACCGGTCTTCGGCTCACAACGACCGAAGATTTTCGCCCGTCTGACATCCCAAGCCGCCAGGTAATTCAAGGCGCCTTTCCGCTGATATTCGTGTTCCACCCGCATGCATCGACCCGCTGCGGGAGGCTGATTGGGGTGTGTGCGATGCCGTGCCTGGATGCTGGTTTTCTCATCCGCGGAAATGACATATTCGTCCTTTTTCAGCTTGCGTCCGCACCATCTTCCGTGATACAAATCCAAGACCCGGCTGGCTTTTTTCTCAAAGTCGGGATCCCGGGGAAAGATCCAACTTCGGAAGCGCCAGGGTCGGATGGCGTCTGCGTTGAGCCATCGCCAAACGGTGGTACTACTGATGGAGGCTACGATTCCCCGGCTCACTACTTCTCGGGCTATATCTTGGGTGCTGAAGCGAGACAAGGCAAGACCGCTTTCCCAGGGGAGTTCACAGGCGAGTGCTTTTACTTGAACCACCACAGAGGGGGGAAAAAGCGGATGGACGTCCACTTCTGGCTTGGTCTTCAAGCCCGGCAAATCTTTGTTCAAAGAACCGTTTTCGCCATTTGCTCACAATCTGCCGAGGAAGATCCAGCTTCTGGCCAATTATTTTGTTTTCAAACCCTTGGGCCGCAAGTAAGACGATTTTCGATCGAACAACGAGATAATAAGGTGAAGTATATTGTCGCACGATCGATTTTAATTTGGCTTCCTCCTCAGGTGTCAACGCAATGCTATAAGGGCTTTCTCTTGGCATATCTACCTCCTTTCGAGGGTAAATATACCAAATAATTTATCAATTGTCAAGAAAATAATACGTCACCGTATTTATGAATTTATGTACTTAGTTTGCTCAGCATATTGTAATTATTATACATACGGAGATATTTGAGTTTACAACTTTTTATATTAGTGATTAAGGTTAACTCTACATAAATTCTAATATCTTGTTATTTATACACTAATGTCATTCCCGCGAAAGCGGGAATCCAGTGTGCCTAGCGACAGATGGATTCCGGATACGCCCAAAGTGTTCCGGAATGACGCAATGTGGGAGCATTGGAACAGACGAATCCAATCGTATAATGTAAGTATAATATTATCAACTTGCTGACTAAACTGCATAACCGATGATTTTATGCTGTATCATCCGCTTCATCACTTTCCGAATCGATTAGAGAAGCGAGACGCTTCAACTCGCTCGCAATCTTCTCAATATCTATACGGGTTAATTTTTCGATGGCATGAAGACAAAAATCAGCCCAGTTCATTCTTTTCGACCAAGCTGCGCGGCTGATCTTGAAACGGTCTTCAAACGAAAATGGTAAAAGCAAAGGTTCATCGACCTGCTCGAACCGAATCCCTATCAGAGTTTGAAGAACATCTCTCAGCGGGCGGTCCTTTTGGATAGCTACATCTACAGTTTCCTTAGTATCTTTTCCCCTAAGCCTTTTTGTCATTATACAAAACGCCAACAGCCACTGGTCATCCTCATCTTCCAAGCGAGATATCTGCCTCGCATGAGTAAAGCGAATTCTGCCTTCATCGATTTGCCACCGAATACCCTCCGGTAATAGAAATATTCGATGCAGTTGGCTTAAACGACTAAGGGGCAGCCTAACTTCCTCAGCTACAGCCTTATAATTGCCGCATTCCTGATAAAGACATTCGACCGCTTCTCCAAGTTCTGATGGTTTCCTGTCTTGGGGGTTATTCAGTTGTTCTATTGCTGTTTCTCTATCCATCATTTCGCCTGCTCTGCCGTAATGTTTCCGTAATCATATAGCTGATGATGACCGATTCCGACACATCGATCAGTCCCCGTTCCTCCCCCCATTCGATTAACCTGCTGTGCAAATCGGTAGGGACCGCAACTTCCACTTTTAACGATTCCTTTTGCAGAATTTTTTCCTTCTCCGCATCCAATTGCTCTATAGAGCTTGATGACCAAGTTGACTTATTACCTTGCGAGCCGCCTTTCTGGCGTCGGTGTCCAATCCCATAATCCATTCTACCCGCTCCTTCATCTTCTGTTCCGCTTGCTCAGGTTGAGCTGAATAAGTATGTTTTGCTATTACCGTAGCATCTCGAACATTAAGTCTGCCTTCATCCATCAAATCCTTCACTTCCTCCGGTAAAGCGGTTAAGGGGAGATAATCTATGACCTTTTGCTCGGAAATATTGAAGAACTCGGCAACGCTCCTGCGAGCATCGGGTAGGGATCTGCCTTCTTCGGTATACCTTGAAACGATTTTATGTATCCAATGGGCTTTATCGCTTTTGGCAAGCTCACTGGTGAACTCATTCTCAGCCCAAGATTGCTGTATAGCTCCATCGTCATTCATATCTTGCACCACAGCAGGAATTTCTGCCAAGTCAAGTTCCAAACATGCTCGAAGCCGGCACTGACCGGCGATAACCTCATACTCGAAGGGAGCCTCTTTGTCGGGGTGAGGACGGACGGTGATCGGACTGTGCCGCCAATACCCATATTGGGCAATGGAGGATTTTACTGTGGCGACGCTCTCTGCCACTTGGCTTTTTCTGACATTTACATTACTGTCCGGGTCGATGACCGCGGTGGCAATGTCTCTGATTTCAGTCATTTTGAATTCTCCTTTTAATTATGGAAATATTTTGTTCTGTAAAATATCGAAGCATGTTAGAGTCTTACCATCCGGCGCCGAAACTCAAAGCCGTAAGTTGCAAGTTCTTCCAGAATAGGGCGGTAAAGCTCGGGCAGTGTGGGCGGCATATGGACCCCGCTCGCTATGATGCGTCCTTCTAAAATGAGCCGTGCGGCAATGGCTGGCGGTAGTCCGACAGCCCGCGACATAGCGGAATCGCCATTGGGAATGCCGTCCACCAGCATAGTTGCCATCCTTTTTTCGCGATGATTATCGGGGAATTCAGCGATGATTTCGATGTGAACGATTATCATATCAGTTTCACCTGGCGCATAGGACATCTTCTTCAGCATCAAATCCACCAATACATCCAATTTTGAGCCTTTTTCAATGGAAATAGGTTGGTCTTTAAAGATTCCTATCCACCTCAAACGATTGATGATATCGGCGTTGTCATCGACCTTGAGATACCCGGCAATTTCATGCTCCACATTTTCCCCTGGATCACCGTTGACCAACGAAGAGGCGAACTGGCGGTAGGTCTGACCCTTGAAGTCGTACTTATCCTCATCGTTGAGCAGTCCAAGAGCGATGAAATTCCGCATATTGTTGCAATAACCCGAGAAGCGCAGCAGCCCGCGGTATAATGTGATATTTTCTTCCAAACCGAAATGTTTCAAATAGCGTGTGCAGTCTTTATTGGCGTAGGTCTCAAAAGTGCCCAATCCCTCAATATTCACCAACCAATGATTATCGAACAGTTTATCACCCGGAATCGGGATTTTCTTCCCTTCCTTCAAATAAACGGCTGGCACCTGAGCCGCCAGAAAAACACCTTTGGGTTCCCAGGAGAATTTGTATCCCATCGGGTTGTTGTTGTATTTGAAGGATGGCAGCCCGGTTCCGTATGAATGGAGACTAATCACCTTGCCGCCATCGGCTTGGATTTCATCTAAAAGCATCTGGGTGCCGAAGTGGTCCATTCCGGGGTCTTCGCCCAGTTCATTGAGAATTAGCACATCCCTCTGCTTTGCCTCTTCATCGAAGGCTTTGACCGGCGGAATCTCGTATGAAGTAGTAACCATATCTTTCCTGTGCTTCAGGCATAGCTTGGTGACCATAACATGATGAGCCTTGGGAATCATATTGACCACAATATCGTTTTCACTGATCAACCGGTCGAGCAGTTCTTCTTGATCACTTGCCCAGCTCACCGGAATTCCCAAGGAGCGGTTGGCGATTATCCGCTCCGCTTTAGAAACCGTTCGGGCAGCCATAGTCACCTGGTAGCCGCAGGTGTCTATAAAATAATCCACTATGGGTTTGGTCACATGACCAGCGCCGATGATTAATACCTTTTTCATTTTCACTCCTTCAATGATAGTATTTCAGGTTCCTCGCTGTTTTGTATGGGTAGATTTTTCTTATTCTTTGAACCACTGATTTCCGATGATTTTTTTGCATCATTTTAATTCTTTTACAAACATTGAAAATCGGA
>JABMRZ010000168.1 GCA_013202315.1 Candidatus Tariuqbacter arcticus
AGGTAACCTCGCCCTTACAAGAATGGCGTGAATTTTTGTCGCTCATTATATAAAGTTAAGGTCGAGTAGCTGTACTCTTTGAATTTGTTGTAATACCAATCACAATAGACAACCAACTAACAACCAACAATCATCTCTCAAGGAATAAGCACGAACACTTCCTCCAGCCGATGAAAATCGGTGAACGGCTCCACCAATATCTCCTGAAACAACTCACCGTGTTCTATCCTCACCTTGACAACACTCCCCACATTCAATCCTTTTTGAAAAACCCCTCCTAAACCGGAAGTGATTAAAACATCCCCCCGGCGCACATCCATAGTAGCGGGAATCCCGTCCAGACGGCACAAGTCGCCGCCCTCCCAATGCAGTATCCCGTCTATCCGGTTCCGCTTAACCTTCACCGCCGCTCCGAAAGTATTATCCAGCATCAACTGGCACAGCGACCGGTCTTTATCTACCGAAACTAATCTTCCAACCAACCCCTTCGATGACACTACCGGATTCCCCGGTTCAAGGTTATGCTTCCGCCCTTTATCGATGGTGATGCTGTTCAATGATATCCCAGCACTCCGCCCCACCACCAAAGCGGGGATATAATCCAGCGCCATCTCATTCACGAAGTTTAACATCTGCCGCAAACGGATGTTCTCCGCTTCCAGCTCCTTCAAACGGCTGTTCTCCTGATTCAGTACGAACAGCGCCCGGTTCAATTCCTTGTTCTCCCGGTAAAGCCGGACGGTGCGGGGAATGAAGCGGAAAGGACTGGCGATGAAACCCGCCGCGCTGGAAACCTTCGTCCGCAATATCATCATCTGAGGATTATCGTTGCCGTTCAATATGATGACACTCAACACCACACAGAGCCCCAGCGTCAGCCAATCGCGATATTTATATATAAAATCCGACAAAATATTTACCCCTCATAACCCCCTTAATTCCTCAACAACAGCTTCTCATATTTCTCAAAATTATCCAAAACCATCCCCGTCCCGCGCACCACGCAGGTCATTGGATCGTCAGCTAAATTGATGGGCAGGCTGGTCTCATCCCGCAGACGCTGGTCCAATCCCTTCAACAGCGAGCCGCCGCCGGTCAAAATTATCCCCCGGTCGCGAATGTCGGCGGACAGTTCAGGAGGAGTTTTCTCCAAAGTCAACTTCACCGCATCTACAATCGAATCCACCGGTTCCGATAAAGCTTCGCGAATCTCCACCGAATTCACCTCAATCGCCTTCGGTATGCCAGCCACCAGATCCCGCCCCTTGACCACCATATTCAGTTCCTTTTCCAAAGGGGTGGCGGTGCCGATTGTGCACTTAACCTTTTCCGCCATCCGCTCACCAATCAAAAGATTGTAGTTCCGCCTCATAAACTGGAGGATCGTCTCATCCATCTCATCGCCAGCCACCCGGATAGACATATCATTCACAATCCCCCCTAAAGAAAGAACCGCGATTTCCGTAGTCCCTCCCCCAATGTCGAGTATCATTGAACCGACAGGTTCATTCACCGGCAGCCCCACCCCTAAAGCGGAAGCCATCGGTTCCGCAATCAAATAGACCTCCCGGGCCCCGGCGTGTTCAGCGCTGTCACGGATAATCCGCTTCTCGGATTTGGTCACTCCCGAAGGAACACAAATCGTCACCCTGGGCCTGAATAAACGATTCTTATGCACCTTGCGAATGAAAAACCGGATCATATCCTCCGCCACTTCATCATCGTCGATCACTCCGTCCCGCATCGGCCTGATCACCTCTATATCGCGGTGTGTCTTCCCCAGCATCTCCCACGCTTCAAAACCGATAGCGCAGATTTTATTATCGCCACGGTTGATTGCCACAATAGAAGGCTCGCGAATCAATATCCCCTTGCCCTTGACATAAACCAAGGTGTTGGCGGTCCCCAAATCTATTGCGATGTCGCTGGTGAAAAACCTGCTGAATGAAAAAAACATATATCGCTCATATCCTCATTTTAAAGGTTATATTTATAAACTCGATAATTTTGATAAATATCCCAAATAGTTATGAATTCAATTTTCAGCTTTAACCTTCACACTCCTTTCAACACTCTACTCTCCTACACTTTCACACTTTCACACTTTCACACTTCTTAATGCCTAAAATGCCGCTTCCCGGTAAAAACCATCGTTATACCCAACTCATTCGCCGCCTTAATAACTTCCTCATCGCGGATTGAACCGCCAGGCTGCACAACCCCCTTTATCCCCGCCTTCGCCGCTTCCTCCACCGAATCCGGGAAAGGGAAAAATGCGTCCGACGCCATCACCGCCCCCTTTAACGAATGACCGAAAAGCTTAGCGTTCGCCGCCGCAATTTCCACCGCCCCCACCCGCGATGTCTGCCCGCACCCAATCCCCAATGTCTGACAACGATTATTGAACACCACTGCGTTCGACTTCGCCCATTTCACCGCCTTCGCCCCAAATACTAAAGCCTCCCATTGTTCATCCGTAGGCTTAATTTTCGTGACTACCTCGAAATCTTCCCGGTGAATAGGAATGCTGTCGCTGTCCTGAACGAGGATTCCACCGTCGATGGAAGTGAATCTCATCCCCCGCTCATCCGCCGCTTCCATACTCTTCACCATAATCCGCAGATTCTTCTTCTTCGTCAGCGTCTTCAAAGCCTCTTCGCTGAAACCGGGAGCGATTATCCCTTCCAAAAATATCTTCGACATCTCAACAGCCGTTTCCCCGTCCACCTCGAGGTTGAACCCTGCTATCCCCCCGAACGGCGACCTAATATCGCAGGAAAACGCCCGCAAATACGCCTCCATCGCCCCTCCGCCGACCGCCAATCCGCAGGGTGTATTGTGCTTGATTATCACGCACGCCGGCTCCTCGAAATCGCCGGCAATATTCACCGCCGCATCGAAATCGAGTGCGTTCACATACGATAAACCCTTACCATGAAGCTGTTCCCAGCCGCGAAAATCCTCGCCCCCCAATGAATACATAACCGCCCGCTGATGAGGATTCTCACCATACCGCAGCTTTTTGGGCTGATGACCGATTATGAATAAATCCCCCTCCCCCCCGGCGAAATAATTCTGAATCACCGCATCATATTCCGCCGTATGAGCGAACGCTTCCCCCGCCCATTTCCTGCGCAAGTCGATACTGATCCCCTCTTCGCTCGAAAAAAACTCGATGAATTCGTCATATTGCGCCGGGCTGTGCAAAACAGCGGTATACTGGAAATTCTTCGCCGCCGCCCTCAATAATGCGACTCCCCCGATATCGATCAGCTCGACAGCTTCCTTCTCCGGCACCCTCTCGGACGCCTTTTCGATGAACGGATACAGATTGACCACCACTAAATCGATGGGCAGGATGCCATTCATTTCCGCTTCTCGCATATCCTCGGAACTGTCCCGCCGCATCAATATTCCGCCGTGAATCCGTGGATGCAACGTCTTCACCCGCCCTCCGAAAATCTCCCTCGAACCGGTGAAATCGGACACTTCGACTACATTGAATCCAGCGTCTTTTATTATTCGGGCGGTCCCCCCGCTGGAGATAATCTCAACACCTTTATACTCCAGCGCCTCCACCAGTTTTAAAAATCTGGTCTTGTCATAAACGCTTATCAGCGCCCTTTTAATATTATATTCCACTTCTATTCTTCGTATCATTTTAGTTTTATTAAAAACATCAAAACAAGATCAATGGTAACCGTATGTTAAATAGTGATATATGACAATTTGGAATAGCCTTAATAGCCAGTGAATCTAAGCTCATAATAAACATAATATTGGCGATTTTCTTTTTAATAGAGCTA
>JABMRZ010000169.1 GCA_013202315.1 Candidatus Tariuqbacter arcticus
CCATTCCCACGCGGGAGCGTGGGAACGAGTCGTAAAATGATTCTACCACAGAGACACGGAGCAAGAATACTGAATGCTGAATACTAAATACTGAATTGTACTGGTTATTAAAGGGTCTATTGCTCAAATACATTTCTATCTTCAAGCAACATTTACAATTATTTATGTAGGGGCTTGATTCATCAAGCCCTTTCGCAAGTAATTGATTATCAAGGGGTTTGATAAATCAAACTCTACAGAACAATATCATACCCTTATTAAAAGGGCAATTCATGAATTGCCCCTACGAATGATAATCGGTAATTATTTTCGGGAATCACTATAGACTAAGCGGACTGTCATCAACGAATGACAAATAACAATCCGCTATTCTACAACCACAATCACCAAATCATCGGTTTTGAAATACTTTTTAGCGCAGGCTCGCGCATCTTCATAGGTTACGGCTTTTATTTCCTCCAGCCATTTTTCAGCCGAATCGAGGGGCTTATCTTCCATAGCGTAAATTCCCATATAATAGGCGCGGTTGACGCTGGTCAACAGCCTCATATTCCGCCGCCCCATATAGGAATTGACAGCCTTGGTGACATCCTTTTCGGTGAATTTACCCTTCGAGGCGAGGTTGATTTGTTCCTTGATTCCCGCCAGTGCGGTTTCGATGTTTTCCGGTCCGGTGCCCATCCTCACCAGGAAATATCCCCATCCCTCTTGAAGGGACACAGATGCGCCTAAAGAATACGCCAACCCCTGCTGTTCACGCAGTTGAAACTGCATCTTGTCGGACAAGATAGAGTTCGCCACCGCCAAAGGCGCTCTGTCTTGCTCCGGAATCTCCTCAATCAAATAGCCGAGGTAGATGTAAGACTGCTTCTTACCTAGTTTTTCCTTGTATTCTCCCACCTGCGAAACAGGCTCAGGACTTTCAACTGCGCTTATCCCAGAAGGTTCCATTTCACCGAAAAGAGCCTTGACCTTTTCCGCAATTTTTTCCGCCGGCGGGCTTCCCACAATAGTCAGAATCATATTATCCGGGCTGAAATAGCGATGATGGTAATCCAATAAATCTTCGCGGGTGACGCCGGACAGGGTCATCATATTCCCATTGACATTCATCGCCAGCACATAGTCGCTCAACAGTTTTTGGTAAAAGAGCAATTTCGCTTTGGCGGAAGCCGATTCACTTCCGCGGGCGGCGGCGCCAATCAGCCTTCCCCTGACCGCTTCCATCGCTCCAGGCGAAAAAGAGGGCTTCCGGATTATTTCCGCAGTCAATTCCAGCGCTTTGCTCCAATAATCATCGATTGTTTCCATCCGAATGAAAGAGAATTTCGGTGTGGTGCGGTAGTCGTCGAAGGGAATCCGGGGATTATCGCCCACTTCGATATTCATCCCCAGACCGTTCATTCTATCTCCCAACTCGGCTTCGCTGTGATTCGCCGTCCCCTTGAGCAGCGCATTATGGAGGAAATTAGTTATTCCGGTTTTCCCTTGGGGTTCATTCAGCGACCTGTTCTTGAAGAGGAAATGAGCGGCGAGCACTCCGCTCCCGGAACCGGGTGCGATTACAACTTCCAATCCGTTCTTTAGCGTTTCCCGGTAGATTTGCGCTTCACTCTCCGCGGTTTGTTCCTCTTCACCTTCAGTTGGATAAGGCAGGACCGCCACCGGAATGAAGGGCGCATAATCGTAAAGCTCCCCCGCCAAAGTCTTCACTTCCTGCGGAGCGACCTTCAAAAGATTATCATAATAATTTGCCACGAATTCATAGCCGTGAAACGCAAGTTGATGAGCCTTCATCATAGCGAAGAAATGGGGGCGTTCGCTGTAAAAGAGCGATTGACTGCGCTGGGCGATGACCGAATTCCTTATCTCTTCGGTGGTGATTTTCCCCTCCGACAGTTCATAGAAAGAACGCTGGAACGCTTCTATGACCGGCGATATATTGCCCGCATCGGGCAATTGAGCTCTCAGGATTATCGCTCCGAAATCAATATCCGATAAGTATTCCAAATTGAATGACTGTGTCAAGGGCTTTTCCCCGCCAGACAGGACTTTTCCAAGCCGCTTCCCCAGTAAATCAGTCAGCGTTTCGCCAACATAGTAATCTTCCCCCATCCGATCGGGCGCCGGCAAACCCACCCGCAGAAAGATTCTATTGGTTTCCTCATAATGATATGAAACCGGGGCAACACCCGGTTCCAGAGGAAGCTGAATCTCAAGATATTTCCTTTCGGGGAACTTTGCGGGAGAAGGGGCGCCCAAGTATTTGTCCACTACTTTTTTGATTTCCCGCGGGTTGAAATCGCCGGTGATGATGGCGGTCATATTGTTGGGGACATATCGTTCTTGATAATATCGCAAAATATCGGCGCGCTTCATATTTTCGATGCTTCGCCGGGGACCCAGGACTTGGAAAGCGTAGGGCGTCCCCTTGAAAAAGCGCTGGGCGAAATGGATGTCGGCGATATAGCTGGAGCGATCGTGGGATTGACCGATTTCTTCGATCACAATTCCCCGTTCCTTCTGGTATTTTTCGTTGGGGATGGTGGAATTGAAGAGCATATCTGTTTGTATTTCCAGCCCCTGCTCGAAATTCTCCTTGTTCATAAGAATTATGAAGTTGGTGAAGCTCTCGCCGGTGTGCGCGTTATTGTATCCGCCCAGTAAATCCATTTCTTCGTATAGTTCTTCCTGGGTTCGATGGGTAGTGCCGTTGAACAGCAGATGTTCCAGGAAATGGGACGCTCCGATAATCCCAATAGTTTCATCCCGCAATCCGGTCCTGACTATCACCGATGAGGCGATAACCGGGGAGGCGTGGTTTTCAATCAGCACCACTTCCATCCCGTTGTCAAGGGTATAAATTTCGGGCTGGGCGGCGAGGGAGGCGAACGCCGTCAGTAGTAAAATAGGGAGGATATATTTCATTTTACGCCTTTTATTCATTTTTTATAATAAACGAATTATAATAAACGACATTAATGATTATGTTGATTTAATACCAAACGGGACAAATCTTTTATAAATAATAAATTAATCATAATTTTACTTGACATTTTGCGGATATTTTTGTAAATTATAACTATGATAATTTTGAACTTACAAGCAATAACCGGTAGTTTCCATGTTCCGTGAAACAAGTCCCCAATCGTCTTTTTTTGA
>JABMRZ010000170.1 GCA_013202315.1 Candidatus Tariuqbacter arcticus
CCCTCATGTGATGGTCACTTTCGCGAACCTTTGCTCAATTTTGTGTGAAAATCATCGGCTCGCGGACTTGCGTTCCGGTATTTTCAGGGTAAACCTAATTGAATGATACAAGCCACCTAATTCCGGGTGGCTCTATTTTTATAAGAATCAAGCGATATCGAGGTTTATCTTGTTGAAAAGCGTAAATGGATTCATTGTTATTTTATCTATGCTTATATTGTTGGTCATCGGGTGCAGTTTCGATGCGGAGCGTGACAATAGTTTAGACCCGAATTCATCTGATTATCAGCCGTTCGTACCGCTATCGGGAAAGGTCGCTCGAATCAACAGCAATATTGGCATTCCAGATATTTCTCTTTGTCTTGACCCGGGTTCCATAAGGACTTTGACCGATGGGGACGGCTGTTATGCTTTTCAAGGCGTTGAAATCGGTGATTATACGATAACCTTGGAACATCCGGAGTACAAGACTATGACCGATTCACTGACGATTCTCCCTGGTCAAGATATAGTGTTGAACTATCAGATGGATGCGAATCCGGTGATAGACTCTGCGTCAGTTACATCACAAACGGTAGTGAATAACCTTTTAGCTACGGATTACGATACAAGGCTTTATATATATGTTAATTTATACGATCCCGATGGCAGCTCCGATTTGGATGACTGCCAGGTTTTAGCTTTTTGGGAAGGCAACACCGACACCCTCACCCAGAATATTGCTACTGTTTTCGATGCTATTCTCGATACCAGTGATTTTCCCGACAACGATATTGACAATGTGTTAGGAATTCCGTTCGATATTATAATGATAGACAAGTATCAAGATACCACCTGCGCTCCTCAAGTCCAGCTTCGGCGTGTGATTGATTTTTTAATAGAACACAAAGATCCAGATCAAGTCAAAGCTACAGGTAATGTTGGCGGAAACCCAACCTTCAATTGGTTTCCGACTCAACCGCTCTATTTCGACTATAAGTATTGTTTTAAGATTCATTACGATGACAGTGAGGAAACACTCAGATATGAAACAGTGCTTTACGACACTTCCGAAGCGCTGGTATATGATCCTGCTTTTAATACGCTTAATTACCATCTTCTGGAAGACACTCTCAATGTAAATCTTTACTTTTGGACTGTTCAGCTTGAAGATATATACGGCAATTTCACTCGGAGTGAAGAGAGTAAATTTGAGGTTCAATAGTAATCAATCCAGACAAACGACAATTGACAATGAATAACATAATCACTTCATTCTCAAAGAATCCTTTCCGGGCGCTTACTGAAATCGCACAGTCCATCAATTCAATCAAGGAGATTGAGCCTTTGCTTACGAAGGTGATGGATATTGCGGTGGAGACTGTTGCGGCAGAGCGGGGGTTTTTAGTGTTGACCGAGGACGGGGAATTTCACCTCAAGGCGGCGAGGAATATGTCGCGTGAAAGTATTGCTGATATAACAGAGGCATCTTCCAGCATAATAAAAACCGCAATTGAACAAAACGAGCCCATCCTTACTCATGACGCGCAAGCGGATCCTCGTTTTTCCGGTTCGGAGAGCGTAATATTTCAACAGATCAGTTCCGCCGCCTGCGTACCCTTGAAATATGGCGACCAGCCTTTGGGGGCGATTTATCTTGACAGCCGTTTAGATAGGGAGATGTTTAACGAGGAGACACTGGAATTTCTGCTTGCTTTCGCCGATCAAGCCGCCATCGCCATTGAAAACGCACATTTGTTCGAACACTTGCGAGAAGAGAATCTCCAGCTTCAGAGCGAAGTCCAGCGCATATACGCATTTGATGAAATCATCGGAAAAAGCGCCAAGATGCAGGAGGTTTTCGAAATTATGACGCGGGTTATGAGTTCCAACATCACGGTTTTACTGGAGGGTGAAAGCGGGACCGGGAAGGAACTGGTCGCCAGAGCTTTACATTATAACGGACATCGCAAGAACAAGCCCTTTGTGGCGCAGTTCTGCGGGAATTTGGCTGAGTCATTACTCGAAAGCGAGCTTTTCGGTCATAAGAAGGGGTCTTTCACAGGGGCAATATGCGACAAGAAGGGATTATTCGAATATGCTGACGGGGGCACTTTTTTTCTGGATGAGATCAGCGAGATTTCTCCGCAGATTCAGGCGAAGTTATTGCGGGTTTTGCAGGATGGTGAAATTCGTCGGGTGGGCGACACTGAAACACGGAGGGTCGATGTCCGCATCGTCTCCGCCACCAACCGCAATTTGCGGGAGGAGGTGAAGAATGGGCTCTTCAGAGAGGATCTCTATTACCGTTTGAATGTCATTCAAATCAAAATGCCGCTATTGCATGAACGACATGGGGACATTCCCTTACTCACGCGATTCTTTTTGAAGAAATTCGCCCACAAAAGCGGTGAAAAGCTCAAGAAATTGAGCCGCGAGTCGTTGAGAGCTATGGAGAGATACCATTGGCCGGGAAATGTTCGTGAATTGGAGAATTGTTTGGAAAGAGCCATCGTCTTGTCAACCGGCGAAGAAATTCAGCAGGAGGATTTACTCATTCCCAAGACCGAGGAAGGAGAAAGCGGGAGGAAGACCCTAAAGGAAATTGAAAAGGAAGTTGTGCTTAAGATCTTGGAAGAAGAAGGAGGAAACAAAACCCGAACCGCTGAAGTATTGGGGGTTTCTTTGAGGTGGCTCCATTATAAATTGAATGAATGGAATATCGCCGGCAAGAAGAACAGGACGAGCGCCGGGTAGAAAGGGTACTTACTTTAAAGCTGCGAGATTCGAGTTTCGAGTCTCAGGGCTCAAGGCTCAAGTCTCAGGTCTCAAGTCTCAAGAAGAGACCATTGTAGTTC
>JABMRZ010000015.1 GCA_013202315.1 Candidatus Tariuqbacter arcticus
GGAACCAGCATGAGGGTTTCTCTTTTAAATTTGCTATTTCTTGTGTCTAACTGCGAAGCGCCTTCTTCGGGGCGAAGTCCCGGACGAGGCGTAGTACCTAAATTATGATTTTCGTGTTTTTTCTAACAAAAAATCGTTTAATATCTTGTCTTATATAGAGTTGAAAGAGTTTTGAAAGCCTAAGGATTTGTCTAACTTTTAACTTTTAACTTTTAACTTCCATCTTGTCTGGGTTAGGGATTTCCAATGGAATCTCGAATCAATGGTTCAAATTGACGGCTGAATTCAGGGGGTAGTCCGCTTTCATAGACATTGATTATTTTCTGACCGGAAGCGATGGGTTCCAGCCCTTGGTTAGCGGCAACGGCGGAGATTGAGGAAGACGAAGTCAGCCTTTCCAATTCAGCTTGGGCTTCGGAGATCATCACTAATTTTTCCATCAATTCAATTTCAATTTCTCTGATTTTGCGAACGGTTTCGTCAACTTCGATTTCTTTGCGAACTGAAACAACCACTAAGGCGGCGATGAAGATTGTCAGAACAACTACCTTTGCAGGAGAAAAGGGTCGTTTCTTTTTAATTAATCGGCTCAATTTACAGCCTTTTCAGCGTTTTTCCGCCACTCTCAAGCGGGCGCTTCGAGCCCGGGGGTTGGACTCGATTTCCTGCGCAGAAGCCTTCAGCGGCTTAGGGGTCAGGATTTTGAAAGCCGCCTTATGTCCACAGGCGCATACGGGAAATTCCGGCGGGCAGATGCAGTCCTGCGATTCCCGGCGGAAGAAATCCTTGACGATTCTATCTTCCAAGGAATGATAAGTAAGTATGGCTAAGCGAGCGCCGGGCGCTAATATCTTCGGGCTTTTTTCCAAGAAGGTCTTGATGTTTTCCAATTCATCGTTCACATATATTCTAAGAGCCTGGAAAGCTTTCGCCAGCGTCCTTTCCCGATGGGCCGGCGGGGCGAATTTAGCTACAATGTCAGCCAGTTCGGTGGTAGTCCGGGGGGAAGATTCTTTAATAGCCCGGGCGAGTTTGGTGGAATTGGTCAGTTCTCCATATTGGCGCAGGATTGAAGCCAATTCGTCACCGGATAGAATTTCAATCGCTTGGAAAGCTGCCGGATGTTCCCCTTTCGGATTAAACCGCAGGTCGAGAGGCGCTTGAAAACGGTGCGAAAATCCCCTGCGCGCATCTTCCAAGGCGAAGCTGGATACTCCCAAATCAAGCAGCGCTCCATCCAGTTTTTCCACCGCCAACGGGGGTAGGAGTTTTTCAACTTGAGCGTAATTCGACTGGATGATGGTGATATTATGGTATTCTTTGAGGCGGCTTGAAGCGACTTCCAGGGCATAAGGGTCAAGGTCGACGGCGATTAAACTTCCGTTTTCATCGAGCCGTTTCAGGATTTCAATAGAGAATGTTCCGGTACTGCAAGTGCCATCGAAGTATACCCCATTTCGGCGGTTAATTAAAAGATCGAGCGTTTCATTTATGAGAACTGGCCGATGAAGCACGGTATTTCCTATTAAGTTTTACCGCCCTTAGGGTTATTTTCATCTGTAGGCGCCGGCGGGAAGCTGGGGAATCCGGGCGGCATCGCCGATGGTCCCGATGGGTTTGGTGGATTATGTTCAGGCGGCGGCTGGGGATAATATTGCTGTTGAGGGTAGTATCCCGGAGGATAATACGGATGATAATATCCCGGTGGATATTGAGGATGATTATGGTGCATTATCATTTGACCAGGATGACTGCTCGGAGGAATATTGTGTGGAACGCTCATATTCGGGGATTGATAAGGGTTCGGAGGACTCTGGTATGGCGGTTGGGGAGTTTGCATAGGATTAACGGAGGTGAATTCAACCGCCATATTCATAAATTTTTCGTCATCTTCGCCGATGAACCGCTCTAACGCTTGGTGATTCCAGAATTCGATGCGGGTGTTGTAGCCGATTATGGCAACTTCCTTGTTCAGCAGGGCATATTCGATGAGTTCCTTCGGCAGTTGAATCCTTCCCTGACGGTCCAACTGCATTTCGTGAGTGTCTTTGTAGCACCATAGTGCGAATCGCCGGTATTCGACTTGATTTGAGAAGAAGACATCCCAATAGCGATGAACGAACTGATGCCAGTAATTTCTAGGGTAAAGATGCAGGCATCGTTCGGCGCCTTTTGTGATTACAAAGGTTTCATCAGCTTCGCGGGGCAGCATCCGCCTGTATTTGGCGGGGAGGCTGACTCTGTTCTTGGAATCGAGGGAATATTGATATTTCCCTACGAAATATGTGGTTTCGTTTTGAGAGTACATTTTTGTGGGATAATTTGACACTATTAAACACAATTTGACACAACACATAAAAATGGTACAAATAATTATTTAATAAGTCAAGTAAAAAATCGTTTTTCTTTGCAAAAATTGCGATTTTTTGCATTTTTTTTGTTGGAATATAGCTTAAGCTGTATATTTTTATTGATTTTGCCTAAAAGGATAGTCGGATCAGCGGATAATTGATGTGTTTTTAGGGAAGGATTGTCGTTTCAGTGGATTACCTTAAAAATAACCGGAACACAAGTCCGCGAGCTGATTATTTTCATAATAAGTTGGGCGCTGGTCGCGAAAAAGACCATCACATGATGGTTTCTTTTGAATAAGCGTTGTGATTTGGGAACTTAGTCCACTGATTGTCTGATTGTATTGGAGGGATTAATTATGGCGAATGACTTTAACAGGAATATCCCGGGCAGCCCGGGCTTAAGTATATATACCGGTGAGCTGAATGAAGGAACCTTAAGTTAACTCAAATGATGCACCAATGAGAATAATTGCACCATTTTTCATTAAATAAAACTTATTGAATAAATTATTATTGTCCCTATTGATATCATAATGCTGAATTATGGTATTTATCTCGGAAAAGCTATGATTAAGAATTCAATCATCACCGTGTATCATCGGGACAAAACGTACGAAGATTAAATCTTCGCGGCTGACGCCATATTTGGTTTTGGTGTAAAGGCGGAGTTCCTGGATAGCAGTGCCTTCGGGGACGATTAGTCTTCCGCCGACAGTTAGCTGGTCGATCAGAGTCTGCGGAACTTCCGGTGGGGCGGCGGTGATGATAATCGCATCGAAGGGTGCGTGTTCTTCCCAGCCAAGGTAGCCGTCGCCGCATTTCACTTCAACATTAACATAGCCCATCTCCTGCAGGCGTTGAGCGGCTGACTTTGCGAGTTCGGGGACGATCTCGATGGAATACACTTGAGCGCATAATTCCGCCAGGACGGCGGCTTGGTAGCCGGAGCCGGTGCCGATTTCCAGCACTTTCTCATAACCCTGCAGATTCAACGCCTGAGTCATATAGGCGACAATATAAGGCTGGGAAATGGTCTGCCTATAACCGATGGGCAAAGGGTAATCGCCATATGCCGATGAGCGTCTATTCTTGGGAACGAAGAGGTGCCTGGGGACGCGGGACATCACTTCGAGCACACCAGGGTCGGTGATATCACGACCTTTCAGTTGGACTTCGACCATAGACTGGCGCAGCAAGTAAAACTGCTCTTCGCTGTTCCCGCCTTTACGAGCGCACCCAGCAGTGGAAACAAACATAATCAAGACAATATATAATATAGGTTTACGAACCATTTAATATCCAGAATATTTTGGACTTGGGATAATCGGCCAATGGAACTATAACTACGAAGTATGAAAGTATGAAAGTGTGAAAGTAATTTTCCGGATTAATTTATCGGCTTATTTTAAGCCGCCTTGATTCTAAATATAGTAGTAGCCATATAATTATCAAAGGATAAAATTTCAGAGATTTAACCAGAATAAGAATCCCCGAATTAAGTCTTGCCGAAGTATATGGAAGGTTGAAAGCCAATATTATGAACAATACTGCGAAAATCAAGGCTGTCTTAAAAGCGATTCCTTCATTTCTAAAGTATCCCAACAGAACGATTAGATATGGGATATATAGAAAGATGAGAAGGTGTTCCATCGTCCAGGATGAAATCATTAGCATAGTAACTATGAAAATTCCCAACCCCAAATTCCAGTTCATACTGCAGCGACCGGATTTTCCCCAAGTGAAAATCAAGGTCATTATAAGTACTATTACCGATGATATTTTAGTCAAAATACCAGCGGTGAAGGGGCTGTAAATCCATCCGTTGGAAGAATCTGTGGAGGTGAATAATCTGCTGAAGAAACCGTTAATCGATTGATTGAAAACTTCCGGGCGAGGGACGGCTCCGTATTTGGGGAGTTGTTGAGTGAAATAGCTTAATACTATTTCGCTCCCCGCCCCTGCCGCGCTGATAATCAGCGTGGCGAAAAATCCGATGACGCCGAAAATCACCACCTGCCAATTTCTCTTCCATAAAAAATAGAATAACAGAAAAGCCGGAACGATTTTGATTCCAACCGCCAGCCCCAACAGCAATCCCGCCGCCCAATCCACCCTGCGCTTGAACAACCATAACGACCAAGCTACCAAGAAGAGTAAAAGAATATTGACCTGCCCTTCCATTAAGGTATAAAACAGCGGGTAAAAATTCAAAAAGATAAATAAAACTAATACAGATTCTACACTATACAACTTTATAGAAAAATATTTGAATAGGAAATAGAAAGTGAATATCAAAATAACTTGATTTATCAATACCCAGATGTAAAACGCAATTTCCCAGCGGAATCCGGTTAGAAGCCACATCATCAGATACCAGAATGGCGGGTAATCGGGTTGATGGTGGCGTTTAGTCTGTTCGCCGCGCAGGAAGATATGGGCTTTTGCGACGGCTTCCTCCCTTTCGGTATCATCATGGATGTTGACCCCCATCATCATCAATTTACCGTTGACATAATAGTTCAAGAAGTCGCCGCCTTTGTATTTCAATCCCGAATGTAGTCCGTTAATCAAGTAATTCCCGATTGAAAACAATACGATTGTTATCGCCAGCATAAGGACCGCTCGTTCGTTCAGCGGGAATTTTTTATTTTTGCTGTTATCATACATTATACGCCTTTGTTAATAATCAAGTATCAAGTGCCAAGTATCAAGTATCCATTCAAGGGCGTTCAGTTGAACGCCCCTACTGCAAATTCAGCTCGATTAATTAATTCGGTTACTATGAACATGGTATTAGTAAATAATTTAATAACAAAAACATAGGTTTAGGAGTGGGATTATGAAGCGTATATTGCCCTGGTTGATGGTAGTATTTCTATTAGGATGCGCTGCGGAATATGAATTGATCGAAGAGGAACCTGAAGCGGTTGGACCGGAATGGACGCCGGCTCAGGTCGATTCCATCATTCGTTATAACCGGATGTTTTTCTTCGACTACTACAATCAGATGTCGCGGAAGAACGATTTCACCGCAGAAGGATGCGAAAGGTCGCTGTTCTATTTCTGGAATTATATCGATTTCGATGCTGAGCGGAAGTACAACGATTTCCCTCAGGCGGCGCGGTGTTATATAGAATGGGGGAAGTTCATTCCTGAAAAATCGGACAGCTCTCGTATGGTCTTTGAGATGGGGGTGGAACTATTTCCCGACAGCGATTATCTCCACAACGCTTTGGGAATCATTTACAAGAACCGGAACGATTTGGCGACTGCGGAGGAACATTTCCTCGCCGCATCCGAAATCGATCCTACCAAAACGGATTATTTGATTCCGCTGACTGAAATATATCAGCTTGAAATGGAATGGGACAAGGCGCGGGAAACCTGCGAAAAGGTGCTGAAAATCGACCCCAATAACACTGTAATTCGCGACCGGCGGGAGACTATTTTACGGGATCATTTCAGTACGGAGGAATATATCGCGGCGTTGAAGGAGAAGATTGAACTTGAGCCGGACAATTTGGATAATTGGCTGAACCTGGCTCAGCAGCATATGAACCTGGGGAATAATCAAGAAGCCAAGAAAGCGGTCGATGAGACGCTGAAAAGGGACCCGAACCTGATTGCGGCATTGACTTTATTGGGCGCTGTCAAGCAGAATTTGCAGGATTATTCCGGGGCAATCGAATCATATAAGAAGATTCTCGACGCTATGCCGAACGATGTGATTGTCCTGCTGGATATAGCCAGCTGCTATAAGAACCTGCAGAAGTATTCCAGCGCTCGCACATACATTATGAAGGCGCTGAACGCGGAGCCGGGGAATGGAACCGCTTACTTCAAGTTAGGCGAAGTATATGAAGCGGCGGCGGATTTGGCTTCTCGAGGCAAGCAGGCGACTTATTCAGATAAGCTGACCTTCACCATCGCTTACGGGCTGTTTGTAAAGGCGGCGAATTCGGATGATTATACGGCGAGAGACAACGCTTCGCGAAAGGTGAAGTATCTGGATAATAATTTGATTCTACCGCAGAAGTCCGATTGGTTTATGCATCAGGATGAATTTGTTCCTACGGGGGACGCCTATAAATGGATAAAGGCGAATTGGGATGAGGTGAAGTATCCCAAGAAGTATTTGAAGAGGTATTCCGGGTGATTAAATGAATGATGAAGGCTGGGCTGTGAGTTAAAGCGTCAACTGTAGAGGGTTGACGCTGCGCTTTTACATTCGTGTTTTATTCGTGTTCCTTCGTGGTTAATTATTTGTGTGTATTTGATTTATAATGAAGTTTAGAATTGCAATAGCGGCGGATCATGCGGGTTTCAGAATCAAAGAAGCGGTGAAGAAGCATTTGACCGATGCGGGTTACGAAGCCCAGGATTTTGGGACGCATTCCGTTGAAATGATGGATTATCCTGATGCTGCTCATCCGGCAGTCAGGGCTATCTTGAAGGGGGAATGCGACAGGGGGATTTTGATTTGCGGGACCGGTCTGGGGATGCAGTTGGTGGCGAATCATTACGCTGGGATCAGAGCGACTTTGTGCTGGAACACGGAAATGGCGGAATTGGCGCGGCGGCATAATGACGCTAATGTTCTGACTATGCCGGGGCGGTTCATCGATGCGGACAGCGCGATAGCGATTACTGATATGTGGTTAAAAGCGCCTTTCGACGGGGGCAGGCACGCTCGGAGGGTGGGGAAGATAGAAAGAGATATTTGATATTTGATATTTGATATTTGATATACTAATATAAGCGGTGGGTTAGTAACACTGAATTCCAC
>JABMRZ010000016.1 GCA_013202315.1 Candidatus Tariuqbacter arcticus
ACGGTAGGGACAGAACATTGTTCTGTCCCTACAATAAGTGTGCCGAGTATGTTTATTCCCGGTGTCGACTACCTAACTGCAAAGCCCCCTCTTCCGGGCAGAGTCCCGGACGAGGCGTAAATACTTACACATTCACTCTAAGAGTCCAACGCTTACTGACAACAAACCACCGATTCTACAACGAACTTCCTTCTTTTTCCGGGTTGTTGGAAAAAAGAAATTTGAGAATCATTAATATTTTTGTCCAAAACGCATGTCTCACCGGCGTGGTGCGGAAGAATCTAATGACCCTGTTGGGATCGAAGTAAAACTTCCTCACCGCCCTGCCTCTGATTTTGTTTATTCGTTCAGTCGAAACCTTGGATATATTGTGGGTCACATGATAGTAATGATCCTGCGGGTGTACGTCCAATTTATAACCCGCCTTTTTAGCCTGTTCGAACAGTTCGGTTTTCGGGAAAGGTTGGACTACAAAGAACGCAGCTGTGTGCAGTTTGGACTTCAGCGCGAAATTTACAGTCATATTCATCTGTTCTTCCGTCTCATCCAAGAACCCCAGCATGAAAAACCCTCCGGTGGAAATCCCTTTTTTGGAGGTGTAATCGATTATATTCTTCGCCTTCTTTAAGTTCAAACGCTTCTTTATCGCTTTTTGAATCGCCGGTTCCCCGGTTTCGATAGCATAAACAATTCGATAACAACCCGCTTCCTTCAGCTTATCCACCAATTCCTCGTCCATCTGGTCGACACGCAAACCGTTTGGAAAGGCGATTCCAATATTCAATTTCTCCTCCACAATCCGGTCGCATATTTTCTTGGCTCGCTCGCGGTCGAGGTTGAAAATATCATCGATTATATCTATATCTTCCACATTATTCGCCCGCTTGAGATAGCTGATTTCTTCAATCACGCTTTCCACCGACCGTTTCCTCAGCATTTTCCCAAATACATTATGACAATAGGTGCACTGATAAGGACAGCCCCGGGTAGTGATCAACGGCGCCGACCGGGAAGACTTCTGGTGCGGATTCATCGAAGAACGCTTCAGCTTGTTGTTGAAATAAAAATCCAAATCTATCATATCCCAAGCGGGCATGGGGATGATATCTAAATCGGCGATGAAATCCGGGAAGCCGAAACACCGGACTTCACCGTTTTGTTTGTAGGCTAATCCCTTTATTTCGGGATACTTTTCACCCGCTTCCAGGCTTTCCACCAGACTTTGTAAAGTTAGCTCCCCCTCACCCAAAACCGCATAGTCGATATTCGGATCCGAAGCCGTATTTTCCCAATCACTGGTGGGGAGAGGTCCCCCTATCACCACCGGAACTTGGGGATAAAGTGATTTAGCCATAGAGGCTAAATTATGAGCTTCCTGCCGCTCAAGGGAAAAGGCGGTTATACCAATTAAGTCCGGTCTCTCTTCCTGGAGTAAGGGTTTTATCTGCTCCGCGTCTAATAGCTTCGCCCGCCCGTCGATTATATTTATCTGGTGATTCCCAAGCGCTCGCAAATAAGCGCTCAACGACAGAAAAGCCATCGGAGGCGCCGCCGATTGCACCGTCGAATGAGGTCGAATAAATGTGATTTTCATTTTGCCCCTGAATATGAATTTTCACATTCCTCAAGAATAAGACGCCAATCTAAAGAACCGAAACAATTATTGAGAAATAACATTTATAGAAACAATATTGAGTTAATCCTTGTGACGGGTTCTCACCAAGCCCAATTCCTCATCAAACTTGGTAATTGATACTTGGTACTTGATACTTAAAATGATCAATATGAGAAAAATAGACAATTGAATTATTATTTATCATACTCAAACAGCGATACCATAATCAATATATACAGTTTCATGAAAAACCGGTGATGCCAGGGTGATGTGCGTATGTATCCCCAGATACGCTTCGGGTTCAAATAGAACTTGCGCAGAGCGTAACGCCTCATCTTCACCAGCTTATCGCTGGGAATGTTGGACACATTCGCCGATACTTTCTGATAATGCTCGTATTGAGCGGTCATATCATAACCCATATCGCGAGCCATATCATAAATCTCCGTGCCGGGAAACGGGGTCAAGACGAAGAAAGTGGCGGTATGCAGTTTCGATTCCAGGGCGAAATTGATGGTCTGCCAGCCTTCTTCTTCGGTTTCAGTGGGGAAACCCAGCATAAAGAAACCGCCTAATGAAAATCCCCGCTTCGCGGCTAATTCGATATTGCGATTAGCGGTTTCCAGCTTCACATGTTTCTTGATGAGTTTCTGTATCCTCGGCGACCCCGATTCGATGGCGAAAACCAGCCGGTAAGCCCCGCCTTCCTTCAGTAAATCCAGAAATTCTTCATCCATCCGGTCGGACCTGAGTCCATTTGGGAAACTGAATTTGAAATTGAATTTTTCATCGATTATGCGGCGGAAAATGGTCTTGGCGCGCTTCAAATCCAAATTGAAAATATCATCGTGGATTTCAATCTCTTCGATATTGTATTTATCCTTCAGCATCCTCATTTCGGCGATGATATTTTCAATCGACCGATACCTTAACTTCTTTCCGAAAAGATTATGGCAGTATGCGCAGTGGTAGGGGCATCCTCGGGTGGTGAAAATCTGCACCACTCGCTTTTTCATCTGATGCTGGTTCATTGTCCGGCGCTTGCGCTTGTTGATAGTGAAATAGCTTTCCAAATCTATCATATCCCAAGCGGGGAAAGGAATTTCATCGAGGTCGTCAATATATTCCACTGGATTGGTGCGCACGATTTCACCATTGCGGCGGAATGCTATTTCGTGAATATTATCCAATTCGCCGCCGTTTTCCAGCGCGTCGAATACCTCCAAACCGGATTTTTCGCCTTCGCAAATCACCGCCACATCGATATTGGCATCCGCCATCGCATCGTCTATCTGTGAAGTGGGATACGGTCCCCCCATTACCACCGGCGCATCGGGGAAAATCTCCTTCGCCATCGCCGCCACCTGATGTGCTTCCTTATTTTCCATAGAAAAGCTGGTGATGCCGATTGCATCGGGTTTATAACTTCTTATCTTGGCGGCTATTTCTTCCGGCTTGCTTTCCAAGTTCCTCCCGTCGAATATCTCGACATTATGATTTCCATATTCCCGAATATAGGAAGAGAGGTACATTAAACCCAAAGGCGGCGCCGCCGAAGGAACTTCACTGTTCGGGCGTATTAACAGGATTTTCATTTGTTTAACTAAGACTATTCAGTTGGAGATTGACCATCTTTCGGAGGTTTTATTTTTTTTCCTTCCGTTATTATTTGACCTCTTGTGGGTGGAACAATTTTTTCAGGAGATGGCTTATTAATTTTCTTAGTATCAGCAACTTTGTCATTTTGCTCAGCCATGATGTCCTCGAATTTAATTTATTAAAGGGATAGAGAAAGTATATATAGTTAATGTAACTAAAGTAATCAAAGATATGATGCCAATAACCGAGATAATACTGGCCCATTTAAGACAAACTACAAGCTTTTTGTTATTTGAAATGAACTCGGTAATCTTGTCCCAAATACTTATAATTTGACCTGATTGATATAGTTGAACAGGCTCTCCAACTTCAGATGGAACAAAGGTAATATCTTCAGAATCAAACCAATGATATGAATGAATGAAAGAAACCCAAAAGTATATAAATAAAGATATTGTAAATAATAAAATTGAAAAAATAAAAGATATTAATGACTCTGTTTATTTACTGTGTTTTTTCTATTTTTTGAAATATTATCGATTTGTATGTATAGTTA
>JABMRZ010000171.1 GCA_013202315.1 Candidatus Tariuqbacter arcticus
GGTGTTGACATCCCCTCGTTTTTCCCTCGAAATGGATTCAAGATAGTGGTGAATGTGCCCACTACAAAATAGTATTGTCGGTTCTATATATTTATGTATTATATTGACTTAAGAAAAGGATAATGTTATTTCATAAAGGAAGATGTGTTGTAATTAAGGAGGGTTCTAATTATGTATGCAAGTGATAAAACTATAAATTCATTACTTTCCGAATTAAATATTGTTACAAATAATTCAGATAATCCATTTATTGCATCTGAACAAATTCAACCTTGTTCAATTGATCTCAGATTAGATTCAGTTTTTTGGAAACCGATAAAAAGAAAGAGCATAGACCTACGAAAATCACAGCTGCTTGAAATACAGCCTAGTCGGTTTTATAAAAATATTGAATTAAAACCAAGCGAATCTATAAAAATAGAATCAGGTGAGCTTCTTCTTGGAAGAATTTATGAGGAATTTAGTATTCCCTCGGAATTTGCCGGAGAAATAATTGGGCGTAGTAGTTTTGCAAGATTAGGGTTATTAGTACATACTACTGGAAGTTTTATCAATCCTGGGTGGAGAGGACATATGCCACTTCAATTGGTCAACTTCAGTAGAAACGCATTAATAATATTTCCTTATATCCCCATATGTCAATTAAGACTTGTAAAAATCGATACCAAACCATCTCGTTTATATGGAGAAAAAGAATTATGGAGTAAATATATGAATGATGATGGTAGTCCATATTATTGGTGGCGTGACAAAAGAATAATACTTTTACAAGAAAGACTTAAAAAAACAAATATGGATATTAATATACAACAGGAATTGTCAAAAAAGATAGGAAGGCAAGACCCTGAAATAATAGAACGATTAGAAACATTTATTGACCAATTACTTCAAAAGGAGGTATTAAATGCAGAAGATGTCTTAGAGAAATTCTCGCAAAAAGAAGAAAAAAGAAAAGTAATGAAAACTATCTGCACAATAGTACCGTTTGGTATAAGTTTTGCCATATTGAGTGTTTGTTTAGGGAGTCTTTTTTATAGACCTTTAACTATATTACATTATCTTTTCTTTTTCGCTTTCTTTATTTTTCTAATAATTGCTTATTTATTGTATAAAAAATATAGCGATTTATTTTTCTTAGGAAAAAAAGAACTTAATGAATTAAGAAACGCTAATAGATAATTCATTATATGTAATTGATTTCATGTAATCTAAACATTACACAGCTTTATGATATTATCGAAACAATGACCAAACTATCTATACTTCTCTCCCCGGAATGCGGGGAGTTAAAGATGGTTCGCGTCAAATCGGACTGCATCTTACAGGACGGAACGACTATTCCCAAACTTGAAAGGTGGTGGTGTTCTTCCTGCAAAGCCACATCTTCCAGGCGTCGTACTGGACGATGCGCAGAGTCTGATTTTCCCATTTCGGCAATAGCCTATTAGGATCTTACTATTACATCGAATTTCACGATACTAAAAAACAGGAGATTGAGATGCCTAACGAGACAACAAATCCTCCAATTAATAAATCGATTGAACTGCATCCCAAGTTCGTGGTGAACTTAGATGGAAAACGAACCGAAGCGATAATTCCTTACGAAGAATTTAAGGAACTACAGCGGTTATTGGAGGATGTCGCAGATATAATGTGTGTCGAAGCCCGCCGGGGAGAAAAGGGGATTCCTTTGAATGAGGTTAAAAAAGAATTAGAGAATGATGGAATCCTTTGAAGTAATTATTCAACCAAGCGCCTATAAAGAATTAAGGACTTTACACTTCGAATTCCAAGGAAGAATCCTGCGGAAGATTGAAAGTCTTACCGGACAGGCAATTCCTCGAGGCGCAGTAAAATTAAAGGATCGAGAACGAATTTTCAGAATCCGTGTGGGAAATTATCGGATAATATATGAAATTGACATCGATAATAAAAAGGTTACTATTTTTCGAATTCGTCACCGTAAAGACGCATACAAATCATTCTGAATATACTATATATCTTTGTTAATTATATTTTTCAATAATAATAAATCGGATACTATGCCCTATCAGACTCTAACCCTCGGAATAACCGACGGCGTCGCCCGTCTGACCCCGAACCGCCCGGAAGTGCACAAGGCCTTATAACGAATAATCATATTAATTGCACTATGGCTCGACTCCAAAAAGTGACGCTCAGTCAGATAAAGTTAACCGCTTCCCTCAAGAAGAAGAAATACCGCAGGCTGGAAAGCCTGTCCATCGCCGAAGGGAGTAAACTGGCAGCCGAGGCGTTGAAAGCGGGCATTCCCGTTCATTCGGTCTTTTTCACCGCTGAAGCGGCGGAAGAACATTCGGGATTGGTGGAGCTTATTATGCAGAGGCAAATTGCGGTGTTTTCCTGCAGTCCCAGCGATATGGTGAGGATGTCTTGGTTGAAGACACCGCCCGGCTGCCTGCTGGTGTATAAGACCGATTTTCAGCCGCCTCCGCGGGAAGGGGGGCTCCTCCTCGGATTGTATCAGATATCCGATCCCGGTAATTTGGGGACTATCATCCGCACCGCCGACTGGTTTGGGGTGGAGAAGATGCTTCTATCGGAAGATTCGGCGGAACTGCATAATCCTTCAGTTGTCCGAGGTTCGATGGGGTCGGCTTTTCACATTCCAGTGGAAACCGGCGTCGATTTATCGTCCGAAGTGGAAAGCCTCAAGCGTTCAGGATATAAAATCGCCATCGCGGTTACCTCAAGCGGCAGACCCCCTTTCCCAATCGACAAGAAAACCGCCCTGATAATGGGCGATGAAATGGGAAAACTGCCCCCTGAAATCGAAGGGTTGGCGGATATTAAGTTCACCATCCCCCGCAAAGGGTGCGGAGAATCCCTCAACCTCGCCGCCGCCTGCAGTATTTTGCTATATGTTTTAACGGGGAAGACTAATATAATCAAGGACTAACAAAATGATTAAACAAGTTACACTTCGTTATTTCAAGCGATTTCAGGAAGAAATATTCGATGTTTCCGGCAATGTTGTGTTGGCAGGCCCAAACAACAGCGGAAAATCTACTTTACTGCAAGCGTTAGCTGTATGGAACTTGGCTAAACAGAAATGGTTGAGTGAGCGTGGTCCCGATTCGGGTTCAAAGGCGCGTAAGCGCACAGGCGTCGCGATCACCAGGAAGGATTTTACCGCTATTCCCTTGCGGGAAATGAATCTGTTATGGCATAATAGGTCGACAGCGCTTCATAAGGACGAATTACCGGATGATAAAAAACTTGGAACACCTCGGGCTTTAGAAATATGCGTTGACGGAGGAGACTGGAATATAACCTTTGAATGTATTTATCGCTATCCTGATTTAATACATGTTAGACCATCAAGTCAATTAACTAATGAACAAATTGAAAAGATGCGGGATATACAGTTCGTGCATGTGCCCACTTTTTCGGGGATTGGTGCGGAAGAAACCCGCTATGATAAAGCGTATCAGGATTATTTGATTGGTCAAGGTAAACCGGGCGATGTTCTTCGTAATTTATTACTGGAAATTCACCGGGAAAAGCCCGTTGAATGGGAGAAATTACGCAAGGATATAAAAGACATCTTCGATTATCATCTTTTACCGCCAAAATATGAGGGACCTTTTATCGTCTGTGAATATCAGCCTGGTATTCCCGATAGACAAAATAAAATAAAACACCCAAAGCTTGACATTTCAAGCGCCGGGAGTGGTTTTTTACAGGTTTTGATGCTGCTCGGGTTCTTTTACGCACGCCCGGCTTCGGTGCTGCTGCTCGATGAGCCGGATGCTCATTTGCATGTAATTCTGCAGAAGCAGGTGTATGATAGACTGCGGGATATCGCTCGAAAGCGAAAATGTCAGCTTATCATCGCCACGCACTCGGAAGTTTTGATAGAAAGTACTTCTCCGGAGAATATCCTCTCCTTCTATAAACAACCCCATAAATTGGATAAAGATATTGAGCGCACTCAAATTCGTGAAGCATTGAAACGCTTAACATGCTTGGATATTCTTTTATCTGAACAATGCAAAGGAATATTATATGTAGAAAGTGAAAGCGACCTCAATCTGCTTAGGGAATTTGCCCGAATTCTTCAACATAATATTTATAAGTTCCTATCTAAAGATACATTCTGGCATAACAATCAAGGAAGAGATCCAAGAGTGGCAAAAGGTCATCTTTTCGCCTTAAGAGCAATAAACGAGGATATTAAAGGGGTATTACTAGTTGATGGTGATAATCGAAATCTTTTAGATCATGAATTGACGACGGAAGGTATGACAATTTTAAGGTGGAATAGATACGAAATTGAAAGTTATTTAACTCATTTCGAAGTATTAAAGAGGTTTGCTTCTCAATTGACTATTGAACTCTTTCTATCAAAAGGTATAGAATATTTAAATAACAAATTGCCCAATGAGGTTTTACAACAACCATTAGCCGAAAGCGGCTATCATAGAAGTGTTAAAGTAAGCGAAGATTTACTTCCAGGATTTTTTATAGAATGTGACATTAATATACCAAAAAACGAGTATTATCAAATCGCCGCCCAAATGAAGCCCGATGAAATACCGAACGAGGTGAAAGAAAAACTCGATTTAATTTATCAAGCGCTTGAACTGCAGCGCCAATATTTGAATTGCTAAAGAGATGCTCATCTTCACGCCCAGAAATAACGGAAATCCGCTTGCTAAAGGGAGCACTCTGCCCCCTGAACCGATGCTGTTCATAATCGTAATCGCCACCTTCATTTTCATCTTCCTGTTTGCGGGACCGATTTTCAAAGTAGTGGGGAAACTGAGCTATATCATCACCGAAAGCCTCATCCTCGCGCCGGTGATGATATACCTGATCCGGGAGAAATTCCGCTGGAAGACCGTCCTTCGCCTGAAAAGCATCCCGAAGCCGCTATTCTTCATCAGTTTCCTCATCGGAATATCGATGGCGGTCGTATTGGATGAAGTGGACAGGCTGATAGGTTTGATGTATTCCATGCCGTCTGAAATCAGCGAAGCCATAGCGGAAAGCCTGATAATAGAAAATCTTGGGGAATTCCTAATCCTGGGAATAGGGGTCATTATCGTCACCAGTTTTTCCGAGGAAATTCTCTTCCGGGGCTTCTTTCAGCGTTCATTGGAACACCATCGCGGAGTCACCCAGGCGGTAACTACCACCAGCATAGTTTTCGCCTTAGTTCACTTCAATTATTGGTGGATTATTCAAATATTGATTCTTTCAATGGTGTTGGGTGTCCTGGCTTGGCGGGCTGAAAGTATTCTCCCTTCCGTCATCGTTCATGCGGTTCACAACGGCTTGGGTTTGTGGTCGGCGAATGCTGATGTGGGAGCGCTGTCATTTTACTCCTGGAAGGGGCATGTATCACCCTTAATATTGATATCGGCGATACTGCTTCTTATATGGTCGATGAAGAGATTTTACATTTTAACAGTGCATTTACACCGCGAATATGAAGAAAAGACAGGCATCGATTCGGAAATCTATAATGAGCGACATAAATAATTGGTAATTGTATAGTTCTTTGAGAATAAGCTATTATTCATTGGCTATGATGGAAATGATGACAATATTTTTTACCCAATTATAGCCATAATAGCCTTAATAGCCAGTGAATTTATTCACCACTGCAAGAAGTCACTCATACAACTTAACAATTACAATAATTGTAATGTAGAAATGTCGGGATTGAGACAATCCCGACTCCAAAAGAAGAACACCCACCGGGGAGTCAGGGTTGTCTCAACC
>JABMRZ010000172.1 GCA_013202315.1 Candidatus Tariuqbacter arcticus
GCGGCATGAGTGCTTACTTTGAAAATATCCGGAACGCAAGTCGGGGAGCCGATTATTTTCATACTAAGTTGTGAAATGGTTCGCCAAAAGACCCTCTTATGAGGATTTGCCCAGTTATTGCCTTAATAGCCTCAATAGCCAGTGAATTCATACACTACTGCAAAAAGCCACTCAAACAACTTGACAATCGCCATTTCTCGCAGTTCGCTACTCGCAGCTCGCATCCTACTTAATCAACATCACCTTCCTCGCTTGACTGGGGATACTCTCACTTTCCAATGCAATCAAATAAACCCCGCTTGAACACATCCCCGCATCCCACCTAATTTGATGCTCACCCGACGTCATCTGCCCATCCACCAAAGTCACCACGCATTGCCCCAGTTGATTATACACCACCATCCGCACCGGCAAAGCCCGGTCGAGAGTGAATGAGATGGTGGTGGAAACGTTGAATGGATTAGGATAGTTCTGATGCAGTGTGAAAGTATTAGGTTGGATTTGTGGATGGGAATTGACAGAATTGTACTCATTATTCCGGTAATACTTGATGCCTCCGCCAGCATATTGACCGGAAAACAGATCCAAATCACCGTCATTATCTATATCACTGAAAAAAACTCCACCAGTGTAATCATCTATCCCGGCGAATTCATCCGTTACTAAAATAAAATTTGCTATTTCGGGACTACCAATATTCTCATAATATTTAATTCCATAGCCATAAGTGGTAAATAAGTCATAATCACCGTCATAATCATAGTCGACAAAGTGGGGCCGAAGATGTCCATAGCTGGTAATACCCTGATAATTAGTAGTTACCAACTGAAAATCCATACTGTCCGGCGTGCCGATATTTTGGTAAAAGAAGATCGTCCCTTCAGCTTCCATTGTTCCCACCATCAAATCTAAATCGCCATCCGCATCTATATCGACCAAATCCGGAAAAACGGATGTATCCCAATAGTCGAAATAATTCAGCACGCTTAAGACCATATCCGGCTCTTCCGGTGTGCCCCGGTTTTTATAGTATGAAATCCAAGCATGTAGAAGAGTTTCTGTGCCTATGAACATATCGTAATCGCCGTCGGCGTCCATATCCCCGAATGTAATATGAACCCCGAAATTAACATCCGGTTCAAAAAAGGGATACTCCTCCCAGACGAAAGACGGGCTGTCCACCGTCCCCACATTGCGGATGAAGGGCAGATTGCCATTTCCCCTGCCAGGCAGAAGGTCCAAATCCCCGTCATTGTCGATGTCCACCAGATAAGGCTGACACTGACCGCCGATGTCGAAACAGAGGTAGTTGTAAGTAATCTCCTCATAATCATAAACTTCCGGCGTTCCAACATTCCGGTGGAAGGATATATTGCCGGAAGGGGGGTCTTGACTGCCCCCCACATCCATACCGCAGAAAAGGTCATAATCACCATCGGCGTCTATATCGCAGAATGTCGGTGCGCACTCATACGGCACAGAAGCGCCGGCGAAATCGTCGGTAACAAAGACGAAATCGTAATTGGCGCTGTCACCCTCGTTGAGGTAGAAATACAGGTCGCCGTTGTCCATTCCGAGAAATAAATCAAAATCACCATCGTTGTCTATATCGCATAAAGAAGGCTTGATCCAGCCAGAAGAAATCAGATTCTCTAACATAATTATAGGTTCATCGTATTCCCAAACTTGGTTAGTGCCAATATTTATATATAATAAAATGTTGCCATAGAACTCACCAGCTATTACATCAAAATCTCCATCTGAGTCAATATCTACAAAATCAGCACCGGTTATATCAATGGATGACAATAAATTAATTGTATTAAGAATAAATTGTGGGCATATCGAAGTTCCTTGATTGATATATAATTTTGAATAATAAGTAGACAGTATGAATAAATCATAATCATCATCGGCGTCAATGTCCACAAAACTCGGTTTAACCATTCCACCTTCCGCATCTATCGAATCAAAAGCATAGGTCACGAAACAATATTCCGCCAAGGTAGGTACGCCTATATTCTCATAGTAAGAGATATATGATGTCCCTCCTCCAACGAACAAATCTAAATCGCCATCAGCCTCTATATCAACGAACTCAGGAGTACATGAACTATAACCCCCAACCCATGGCACAAACGGCTCCCACCCTTCAATCTCGAACGGGAAGGCATCGACTTCCAGAGTAAAATCCTCACCCTGAGCGAATAAGAAAATAGGGCAAAGAATAAATGAAAATATTATTGCATACTTCATCTCAATCTCCTTTTTTCACAATATACGAAGTATTAATTGGAAAATCAAGCAGGGGCGAGACAGCCTCGCCCCTACAGTCAATTGAATACTATTTCAACAACAACATCTTGCCAATCCGATTGAAGCTTTTGCCCGATGCTTGACCTTTGGCTTCGAATCGATAGAAGTAGAGCCCCGAAGCGACCGGGAAACTGCCGCTGGAACACCCGTTCCATGTTGCTTTGCGGTATCCTGAAGATTCTAATCCATCAACCAAAACCGCAACCCTCTGCCCCAGCATATTGTATATCGCCAATTTTACTTGGGACAATTCAGGAAGTTCATATCTGATGGTGGTAGTTGGATTGAAGGGATTGGGATAGTTCTGATTTAGAGAATAATGATCGGGAAGAGCAGCGCCCACTCCATTCAAACCCAAACCCGCCACTTCAGGCTGAGTAGGATAAAAGTAATGCAGGATCTGGCGGAAGATATTTTCCTGAGAGCTTACCGGGTTGTTTCCTACCAAACCGGAGAATTCGAAACACAACCCCACAGTACTATGCGTTTCAACCTGATTGGCAACGCCGATACCGATATCATCATATTGGAAAATCAATTCAGCTCCGACAGTAGATTCGATTTGGTCGATATAACTGTTTGTGCCAATGTAATCAAAGGACATTCCTTCGGTGAATGTGCCCTCGACTCCGAGAATGGGGTTTTCTATTTCATCACCGTCATTCAAACCGACGATTCCAAACGCTTCACATAATTCTTCATGATAGGGATCATACACCCAGCAGTCACCTCCTTCAAGGTAGACATTATGACCATTGTTGATGTAATCCACAATAGCCTCTTCCTGGCTCTGGTCGAGGACATAGTTAGCGGAATAGACTCCTAAAAATATGAACATGTTTTCGAAGCGGTTGAGATTGCCCGGTTCTTCGACGGTATAGACGGACTGTATCCCGGCGCGTTCCAGCATTTCATAGATAACTTGCCCTGAACCTTGCCCGCAGGCGTTCCACACACAAGTGCGCGCTCCTCCCACCACATCAATGGTATAATATCCTATTGGAGGGTCGTAGGTTATGTTCTGATTGATGGAAGTGTCAACCGCTTTTATCCGCAATTGAATCTGGTCGTCAGGCTGAATCGCGCCGGTGAGGGTGCCATCATAATAAACGGCGCTTAAGGGTTGAAGCGACATCTCAACCGTATCCTGGGGTATCCCATTTATCATATATTCCAAGGAAACTGAAGACACCCAAAGATTGTCTAGGACATAGGCCATCAAAGTGAGCGGCCAATTGTTGACCATGATATACGAGGGGGGATCAAACTCCACAATTGGAGGTATTATATCTGGTCCCACGAAGAAATGGTGGGGGTTGCCGTCACCGATATAGGGATGGTTCTCCTGCCTGCCGGATTCGTCCTCGGTGGATAGGTAATAGTATATATCTGTTCCGTCAGGCTGTTCAGAAATGAAAGCGGTATATGTATCGCCGACTACGGAAGTCATAGTGACCGAAGTGTAGTGCCCACCTTCAGTTTTCCATAAGACCGCAGGCGAGCCGGGCAGAAGCGGTTGGTCGCTGTAAGGGTGAACCAGGGCTTCCACCAGGTAATCCCCGCCGGTATTTTCACGATCGTGCAGGGGGATATGAACGATTCTCAGCATATAACGGTCGGTAATGCCCATCGTCCGGCAGTGGAGCGCATCATTGCTGCTCCAACCGTGTGTGAATCCGAGGACTTCGTAGCCTGGCATCGCCTCCTCCCAAGTGTGCATCGCCTGTTCATCCAGGGGATTATTGAACAGCGGCACCAGCACTTTATTATTTAGTATCAAAGCATTCGTATAAGGAGTGCTTGATATACAATCTATACGCACTACTTCGTAGGGACGGCCGTATGAACTCACCAGGCTGGCAAAATATTCAGCTCTGGCCTCCAGTAGGGGGTTAGGCGGGTCGAGGCGCTTGACCAATATCCGCCCCGGATGTAAAAGTTTAGCCCAACAGTCGATGTGATGAATTCCGCCGGATTGAATGTATTCCAATTTGTGGTATGGGTCTAATCCGAGGTATTCAAGCATTATTGAATCAACTTCCGCTGGAAACAATTCGGGATTTTCATCCAAGACCAAGCATGTGGACATTCCCACGCCCATCCCATCACTCATATAATTCCCCCCGGTATGAATCAGCGGCAGCCCGTAGACCGGGATACCCAGCGAATCCCCCAGAACCCTCGGAATGCGATTGTCGTCCGGTCGCGAGGGGCGGTTGTAAATATGGTTAATTATTCCCTGGTTTCCTTCACCGTCAAAAATATACCAGGGACCATAGTCTCGTGTGTACATGGTATTGGTGGGAGCAATCAGCCAGGTGCAGTTATTTATGTTGACGCCGTAGTTGTTATACTGGTTGTAGGCGGTCTGCAACTGCGCTTCGGAAGCGACAATGGTCATCACCTCGACATCCTCCGCCATCTCCGCAACCAGAATCAAAGGAATTGCTAGGGGGTATCTGATAAGCACACCGGTCATCGGCTCCCATTCCGCGGGATTCAAAGCGGGCTGGGGCGGCGGCTCATCGGTGGGGTAGATGATGGGGAACAGGTGTTCGTGCTCTATCTCCCAAGGAGTCTTCTCAATGGGAAGCTCGATTCCCATTTCGATGTTCCAGGAGGGAGATGGCGTTGGGGAATCTTCAGCCGCAAATGATAGGTTGACGCACAGAAGGGTAAAAATAAGGGCGAATGAGACCCATTTTGAGCGAAAAAGCGAGCGAATCATGGTGGAACCCCCGATACTGAATTGAGTAAAACAATAAAAGGAATTATTAGAATATAAGCAATTCTTACCCCAAAACCAAGAGACTTTATCGCGCAAGTAATTTCTGTCATGACAGTAAGTAGGGGCGACCCGCCGGGTCACCCCTACTTTTTCCATTTCCCTTTTTACTTCAGCACAATTACTTTCTTCATTGTTGTAAAACTACCGGTTTTTAAGCAGATGAAGTATAATCCGCTTCCCACTTTTTCACCCCTGTTATTTCGACCGTTCCACACAGTTGCATGATAACCGGATTTCATCGGTTCATCCAATACCGGAAGCTGATAACGAATAGCGGTTTCCAAGTTAAAAGGATTTGGATAAATCTGGAAAGAGAAATCGATCCCGATAGCGCTTCCCTGAGACCCTTTCTCCTCTACCGCCAGAGTATCATCTTCATACTCATCCTCAAACAACCCTGCCTGCTAACAGGCTAAATTGCCTAATGCTTCAGTCATCCAGTGGGTGGCTTCGTGGTTTTCGTAATAATTGCTCACCAGGTTGCCAATAACAGGATCAAACTCGTAAAACCATAGCCAGCGCATGGTATGATCGGTGCCATCAGAATATCCGGGGTCGAGATGGCTTCGAAAAGTGGGGTGAGTGGTGTCCGCGTTACTCCAGACAACCTCGGTGAATGAGTTGCAGAAACGCTCCAGCATCTCTGTAGGATAAGCCGAGGAGAACATGTAATCATGAGAAGCCTTAATCACAAACTCTATATCAAGATTTGCATGTCCTACATCCTCCGGCCGCTTATAGGCATATGAATAGAGATTATAACCGACGCTGTCGGGAAAACCCTCCGCCTTACCAAGAATATAATTGTAGTACTTGGGGCTGCACTCGGTAAATTTTACCCAGAGTTCAATCCGGGTAAAATTATCCAGGTCAGGGTGATGAGGAACGACGATATAGTCATAATCGAACTCCATCGCCAGACCAGCTATGCCTGCAACCTATTGAGGGGAACCATTTATAGTCCCGTTATGTCCATTCCCGGAAATATCTCTCGCATCACCCTCCAAAGGCCACCAGGCCACCAGGCTGTCCCCCTGATGTATCTTTACCTCATCTATAATTCCTTCAAGATAGGCAGAATAAGGACAGTCAACCCGCCTTCCCATGTATAAGTCCGCATCGGTTGAAAGCGGTTCCCAGGGAGCCGATTCTTCAAATAATAGATTGACACCGGTGCTGTCATACATATTCACCCTGACGGAATCGCTTTCGCAAAGGACTTCAATATAATACCACTCGTTCTCTCCCACCGGTTCAGGCATCTGTACTCCCTGGTGTTCTCCTGGCTCAGCATACCCTCTGAAATATAGGAGGTCGCTATAGTCATAGTATCTCCAAACATAGGCATCCAAGGGATAGGGGCAGTAGCAAAGACCTTTCCTGGGATACTGCACATTAACCCACTGCCAATTGGGACCAGTGTATTCCCATTCGCCAAAATCCTGAAAGTGGTTAGCAGCCATCTCCGTTACTGTGTCGTAATAATAATCACTTAAACTTGGATCCGGGGTTTGATAATAGGGAGGTTCATAGTAAGGCAGGCGGGTTATCTGGTGCAGATTCATTCTCGATGTGTCCGACCTTTCGAAACGATATGCCAAGAAGATGGAGGGATTAGGATGGGTATGGGACTTTAGTATCTATATTGAACTTGAATAAGGCAATGATTTAATATAACTTTCCATAAATTCAAAGTCGGGTTGTCCGTTTTTTGATGGCAATTTTATATGTGATTTTTTTATTCTTGTCTGACCACTTTCTCTGCCGTAATTATATCTATATTGTTCTAAATTCAAGGATTATAGTTTTAATATTTTCCATATTAAAGAGTCATTTTCTTTGCCAACGGTTATCTCAAATTCTCCTTCTTTGTATCCTTCATTTATAAACTTTTTTATCATTTCTTCCCAATCAGTATCGAGTATATCAATATCTTTTTATCTTAAAAACCATTGTATATTATGAAATAATATTTTTGATGTGTTCATGATAATAATACGATTACAAATTATATGAGTAAGGCAAAGATTTTATATAATTTTCCATAAATTCCCAGTCGGGTTTATTATTACTATCAACTGGCAAGGCAATAAAATCATTGATGAATTTATTTTTGAAAGCTTTTCTGCCAAAACAATATTTGTATTTGTTTTTAGAAATTACAGTAGCTATAAATATTCCATTAAAAATATTTAATCTTTCATTTTGAAAAATACTTATTTCATCACTAGCCGTAAATTCCCCTTTTACATAGTAAGCATCGCCAAAAGTCGTGTAAATAATTGCATTTTTTTTGACAAATAAAGGATTACTTATTTTATCCGTGCATCCGTTATTAAATTCAGATGCAGAAAAATAAAGGATATCCCCTTCATCCCTATTACTTCTTATTAATCTTTGTCCGCGAGAAATAGAACTAAATAAATCTTCATATCTAAAATATTCCCAATTTTTATTAAATAAACTAAATTCATTATTTATCAATGCCTCATTTTTTATTTCTTGAATATTACCAATGTTAAACTGAAAGCTTACGAAATCATGAATTGATTTAATAAAATCGTCTTTTTTAAATTTTTTATAATCCGTTTCCATGTATGCTTCAGCACACCATTCATCATTAGCAGTAACAATTTTATTTACGCTAAATCCCACTTTTGCTTTTCTGTTAATATAAGATGCCACCCATTCTGCTTTAATGCTTTTTTCCCATTTATCAAAAGCATCTATTCTACCCTTGTTTTTTCGCTTTACAAATCCATCATCTTTATAATAACCAAAATATGTTTCTTTGTTTGTTGGATGTGGTTTATGTGCAGTAAATATCATCACACAAGAAACTACATTGGCTTGATTAGAAAATAATTCATTAGGCATTGACAATACCGCTTCCAAAGTATGTTTCTGTAAAAGTCGTTTTTTAAGTTCATATATTTTTCCTTTTTGAGCCAAAGCACATTGCATAGGCACTATTGCTATACAAATTCCACCTGTCTGCAATACTTCTAAATTATTCAGCACAAATTCTAATTCATCGGGGTCTGTCTTTTTATCCCCTCTGTATGGTGGATTTAGAAATCCTGCTGTTGGTCTGTATTTTTTTACCTGCTCCATTACTTCATTATCAAAACAATTTCCTTTGATAATATTAGCCTTACCGTCATGATGAATATACATATTTGAACAGGCTAAAGCAAAAGGGTCATCCTGATATTCAACGCCAAAGAGTTGTTCTTTCTGTATTTCTTTTATTTTATCCTTATCCTTTTTGGCATCATCAATCATTTTTTTCATTGCACTAATTAAAAAACCACCAGTCCCTGCACAGTTATCATATACTACACTATTTTTGTCTACACGAGCTAAGTCAGTAAATAACTCTGTTATGTGCGGTGGGGTTAGGACAATCCCAAGCTTTTTCTCGCTATATGCATATCTCAAAAACTCAATATAAAACTCACCTAATACATCATGATATTTTTGTGTTTTTATGAATGGGTTTATATGTTTGTCAATATCGCTAATTAAATCTCTTAAAATATGCTTTATTCCTAAAGAGGTATCTGTTTTAAAAAAGATGTATTGTTGTTTTAGATTATCTAATTTGTTGCCTTTGATTTCTTTTGATAATACACTTGAAAGACTATTTACTAAATTATTTGCCAAGTCTTCTGGTTCGCCATGTTTTGTATACGCTGTTTTGAAAGCTGGGTCTTCTAAAGCAATTAAAATACCACTGAGCAAAAGACTTCTTCTGCTTCCCTGAATTTTATGTGAGTGGAGTTGTTTATTAAGTGTTTTTGAAAAAACAAGCAATTTATCATAATCTTGGTAAAGTTTTTCATCGCTTTTTAAATAGCCATTGATGTAGCTGTCTATATCTAATAACTTGTTACCAAAATCAATCGGGACATGTTTCTTTTCTCCTTTTAAGTATAGATAGTGCGATACTTTAAGCTCTTTTAAGTTTTGTCCGCTTACGCCAATTGCTAATACATCATATTCTTTGGAAAGAAAGGATGCATACAATAATGCTCCGTCCACTGCATATTCATCGTACTTGTCTAATGTAGAACTCTGATGTTTAGCAATGTTTGCCTTACATTCAACTACTATAATGAAATCAGGATTTTTTAGCGAAGAAATAATAAATTCAGGATAACCCTTTCCGCTCCCTTTTTTAGAGGCGTTTTTCAGCAGCTTATCAATTTTGGGAATTGAGGATTTTTGTTCTTCTATTGTGCATTCATCAGCGCAAGAATTAAAATGTTTTCTTACTATGTCCTCTGTTATTCTTTCATTAGCCATAATTTACTCCTTTTAATTTATAAAATTTAAATTAAAATAATTCTTTTTTTTGACAATGTCAAGTATTTTTTTACCTGAAATTTGCGCTGTATAAAGCTTTAAATACTCTGTGAACCCGGTTTAAAATAATTCAGCAAGCGACTACCACCAGACCTGGTTGCCGTCTTCGATGGCGAAAATGCGTTCCTCCTTATCGGAACCTTCCGCCACCAGCCAGTATAGACATCCTTCAGGGACATTATGAAACACCAGCGGCTCTTCACCTGCAGCCGACTTTTCAAACGACTGCCAGCCATCTTGCCAATAGAACAGTTCATACTCCTGTCCGGGCGTGAGAAACACCTTTTCTATTCCATCTGTTGATATTTCTTGTTTTCGACGAGTAGTGGAGATCAAGCGGGCTGATATGGTATTATCGCCTTTCGGCTGCAGTTCCTGGATACTGGAATCCGTATGAAGGATGAAGGGATTGGCAAACGGCACGATCTCTTCATCGATATAGAGCGCCGGAAGGTAGGCGATATCCAAGCCCATATCGGAAAAGACAACCTTCCCGTCACTGATTTTCCCCCAGTGAATCGCCTTCCATTCCCCCGAATTGAAAACACATAAGTATGCGATATTTGCCGAGTCTGAAACATCTATTGCTAATGGAATGGTTACATCACAAACATCCACATAGTCGGCGGTAACATCTATGTAGCTTTTTCCGGAGATATATCCTGGCATCTTCTCCTGCTTCCGCTCCTGAAAGGCGAGATTACCCTTTTGTTCACTGAACATCTTGCGATAGACCTTTGCCAGCTTATTGGTAAGACGATACTTCCCCGGATTGCTTTCCGCCCCCATAAAAGGAATCACTTTGCCCTCCGGGGTGACAATCGCATTCCAGGCATGGTTGTTGCCGGTATTCGCCCAATACGGCGTATAGTCGCTGGTAACCGCCAAGCCGTTGGCTCGCATGGCGTAAATGGTCAAATTGGTCATATCCTCGCACCGTCCCATACGGTTTTCCAGCATTTCGGTCATTCCCTGATCGGTTGGATGGTAATAGAAGCGCGAGTCGAATGAAAACCAAGACTTGATATTGTCGTTGATTATACAAACAGCCTCGATAGGATTTGAAGAATCGGTCATCTTGTCTTCAATATCTTCATACTTAAGCCAAAAGTATTCACGCCAAGACTCAAGCGGTTCACTGCTCCCCCGATAGGGCAGGACATATTCACAGAAACTGTCAAATGAAAGCTCCTTTGCCCAGGGTTTTTCCCGCCAAGCCCTGAAAGCGTAGTCTATCTGGATGATGAGGAAATCTGCGGTGATAGTCTGAGAATCGTATATCTTTTCCTTCTTCTTGAAGTCAAGTTCACCTTGCTGAGCTTCCAATGAGTCGCAGTATGCCTTCATCGTATTGAAATCCGGGTAGTCAAGGACATTGAAATCGATTTGTGTTCCTGCGCTATCCAATAGGTCGTAGGTTACATAGCATTTCTCCTTGATGTTGGTCATCAGATAGAATAAGGCTTGCAGTTTGAGCGAATCGTCACCGGAAGTGTAATGGGATATCGCTTTTTCCAGTTCTATGCGGTTGTCACCGGCTGCCTCAAGCGCTTCGGTCACCTCCGGCGGATAGGTTATTATCTCCTCGCCGAATGCGGAAATTAGAGGCAATAGCATCGCGAGCAAGACAAAAATTAATATGTGTCTACTGTTCATTTTTGATTCCTCTTGTTTAGATTTGGGTGAACATGCTAATTATGGTAATGTCGCTGTATAATTGTTAGGAAATGGCAGCCTCATAAATAACAATGATTTAATTAATCTTTTTAAGTCATTGATAATTCAGCGATTAGTTAAATATGTAATTACACACGGTCACGACCCCGAAACCCTGCCTCCTGTTTTTCAACTATCCAACACTTCCCGCACCTTCTGAGCAAAGTTCAAAGGCATAAATGGCTTCTGCATATATGGTTTTCCGCGTTCAAGGATTTCATTGCGAACGATTGTATCAGGCGTGTAGCCGGACATATATAAAACCTTAGCCTCCGGCCATAGCTTATGCAAAATCTTGCAGAATTCGATACCGCCCATACCCGGCATAACAACATCGGTAACTACCAAATCCACCGGTTTTTCCATTTTCTGACACAACTGATAGGCTTCACTTCCATTCTCAGCTTTAAACACCTTGTATCCCTGCATTTCCAATATATCTACAGCCAACTCGCGCACAGAATCATCATCTTCGACAACTAAAACTGCTTCACTCCCCCTTGGAAACTCTTTCAGGGCTGCCTTATGCTTCGCTACCTCTTCTTTACCAACTACCTTGGGCAAATAAATTTTTAAAGTGGTTCCTTTGTCCGGTTCACTGTAAACCCAAATGTTGCCTCCGCTCTGCTTGACAATCCCATAGACAGTGGGAAGCCCCAACCCGGTTCCTCTTCCTATTTCCTTGGTAGTGAAAAACGGATCAAAAATATGCTCTTTAACCTCTTCAGTCATACCAATTCCGGTATCGCTTATTGCTATCATTACATGTGGGCCCGGACTTGCTCCCACATGGGTCTTTGTATACATTTCATCTAACTCCACATTCGCTAATTCAATCGTTAATTTGCCGCCGCTCATCATTGCGTCTCGAGCATTGACCGCCAGATTTACTATCACCTGTTCGATTTGCCCTGGATCAACCTTAACCTTCCATAAATTCGGTTCCAAAATCGTTCTTAAATCGATATTCTCACCAATTATGCGCCGCAGCATTTTGTCCATATTGGAGATTACGCTGCTTAGGTCTATCACTTTTAGTTCAAGAGCCTGTTTGCGGCTGAAGGCGAGTAGTTGTCGAGTCAAAGCCGCAGCGCTGTCAGCGGCTTTATATATTTCTTGAATTCTGGTGTAAATCGGATCTTCGGGAATAAGTGACTTCAATCCCAGTTCACAATGTCCAATAATGGCGGTCAGCACATTATTGAAATCATGGGCTACTCCCCCTGCCAGCAAACCAATCGCCTCCATCTTTTGTGATTGGCGGAATTGTACTTCCAAATTCACATGTTCGGTTTTATCGACAAACATAAGCACTGCGCTAGTGATTTCACCCGCGCTGTTCCTTCGAGGGGAAGCATGAACTTCAAGTATACTCTTAACCTCATATAGAGATTCGTATACGAAGTCCTCAGCGAAAACCGTCTCCCCACTTAAGACTCTATTAATCAGTTTATCCCCGCCGGCTTTCCTGATATTAGGAATATCCTGAATGCGCTGGCCTATGACCGGGGATTGAACACCTTCAGGCACTCCCATCATCCGTGCCGAGGCAGGATTTTCGTAAATAATGATGCCATCAGCGTCAAGGTAGAGAACACCTACCGGTGCATGCACTACTATCGCCCGGTTGAACTCTTCAGATGCTTTGAGCGCTTCTTCAGCTTGTTTTCGTTCTATCGCTTTTGCCACCTGGGTGGAAACAAATTCAAGCATTTGCTGTTCCCTTATCCCATAGGCTGTTGGATTGATATAATGTTGAATAACCATTACTCCAATGGTGCGGTTTTCGATTTTGAGGGGCACTCCGAGCCAGATTGGAGAAGGCTCGCCAATAAGCTCGGCCTCACCACTGTGCACCATCTCCTCAAAAACATCTAAAGTGCAGAGTAAAGATTCACCGGTGCGCAGCACATAGGTGGTCAATTCCTTCCCGGGCTTCCGGGGCAACGGCGGAGCGTCAACTTCATCTGCGAAGTAGGGAAAACTCAGCAAGTTTTCTCTATCATCGTAGAGGGCGATAAAAAAGTTCTTCGCCGGCATTATGTCTTGGATAATCTTATGCACAGCTCGGAATAAATCATCAAGGCGTTCTGAACTTTCAACAGCCTGGGTAATGCGATATACAGAATTTTGAAGCTTCTCCGCCTGCTTGATTTCGCTGATGTCGCGCAGTGTGCCAATCATGCCGATGGGATTGCCAGCCTCATCCCGCAAAAGAGAATTGTGCATCAGGCTGGGAAAGACAGTACCATCGCGTCGCACATGCCAGATTTCTCCAATGAAACTCCCCGTCTCTTGAATCTGCCGATTGGCCGCATTTACCGAAGGTATCTGCTCGGGCGTATGGAAAATGGATAGATTCTTGCCCATAAGTTCCTCCTGCGTGTAACCATGAGAGTCTGCGAAAGCTTTATTCATAAACAGCAGATTACCTTCCAAATCAACCACAGCTACACCTTCGCTGCTCTGCTCAACACCGGAGGATAGAAGCCTTATCCGCTCCTCCGCCCGCCTGTGTTCGTCGACATCGATAAGCACTCCCTGCCAACGAATTCTACCGTCTTCCATCAGTATGGGGCGTCCAATTGAGCGATACCATTTATATTCACCGGAGTTCGTTCTTGCCCGATATTCATAGTCGAGGGTTTTATTGTTTTCCAGCGCAATGTCACCCGCTCTGTGCAGCGCCTCCAGCTCCTCAGGAAGAATGCGGTCAAAAAATCGGTCTATTTCCCCCCTGCTTTCATCTTTATCCGCTTTGCCGATTAACTCTTCCAAGCCCGGCCCCACGAACTGCTCGGAACGACTTCCATCAGGAAAAATATAATACATATATACGGCGCCGGGAATATTTTCAGCGATACTGCGGAATCGCCGCTCGCTCTCCCGCTGCGCCTCCTCCGCGTGCTTTCGCTCGCTGATGTCTCGCACAATAGCCAGC
>JABMRZ010000173.1 GCA_013202315.1 Candidatus Tariuqbacter arcticus
GAGGAAGATCGGAAATTCTTTTTAAGTAAGGGCATATATCAAATATCAAATATCAAATATCAAATATAAAATATCTTATTATGGACTCTTCCTAAGCCGCGTCCTTGTAAGGGCAATTTCGCCAAATAGCAAAGCCGCAGCAATCAGCGCCCACGGTAAAAAAAGCTCCGAATACGAGCGGTATTCCTTGACTTCGATTTCCGTTTTTTCCATATCGTCGATGATACCGTATATCTCCCGCAGTTTATGTTCATCGGTGGCTCGGAAATATGCGCCGCCGGTGATACGCGCTACTTCCTTCAATAATTCTTCATCAATTTTAACTTTAATATTCTGACGGCGGATGCCGAACGGGGTCTGCACCGGATATGGAGCGGTGCCCTCGCTGCCGACGCCGATGGTGTAAATTTTCACCCCCAAAGGGGTCGCCGCCTGCGCAGCGGTCAACGGGTCGATTTCACCGCGATTGTTCTGACCGTCGGTTAACAGGATGATTATCCTCGATTTAGCTTCGCTTTGGCGCAATCGGTTCAGTCCATTCGCCAGCGCCATACCGATGGCGGTGCCGTCCTCAATCACACCAACTTCAATTCTATCAATGAATTCTGACAATACATCATAGTCCAGGGTTAAAGGGCATTGAGTGTAACTTTCCCCCGCAAAGACAATCAATCCGATTCTGTCGGAAACCCGTCCCTGAATAAAGTCCTTCGCTACCACTTTCGCCGCTTCAATCCGATTTTCAGGGTGGAAATCTTCCGCCAGCATCGACGATGAAATATCCAGCGCCAGTATTATATCGATGCCCTCGGTATGTATCACCCTTTCTTCGGTGGACGAGCGGGGCCGGGCTATTACCACAACCAATAATACGATGGCCAATATCCGTAAAATCCAGGGGATATACACCAGGCTGGTCGAACGGCGCACTCCGATATCTTCCAAGGGGGCGAAAGATGGGAAGATGAAATTCGTATCCTTCTTCCATTTCCATAGCCGCCAGAATATCAGCAGCCCTATTGGAATGATAAGCGCAAAAGCTAATGGTGTGTAAAATGCAGACATCCTTCTGATACTTTTTTACCGTTCACCGTTCACCGTCTACTGTTCACCGTTCACCGTTCACCGTTCACCGTCTACTATTCAACTGAGACCGCCGGCTGCCGGGTTATTTTAATGTAGCGCGCTTTTCTGATGATTTTGTAAGCGTCATTCACCGCCTCTTTGCATTCGTCGGCTCCGGGAGTGAATTTGGCGAATTTCACCAGATCAGCCGGCTCGAAAAGTTGTTTCGCATCTTCAACTGGAACCAGTCTATCCGAAATCAAGCTTTCAATTAGTTCGTAAGTGGTCATTTCCAAAGCCGGTATTTCGAATTCCCCTCTCAGATATTCCCGCACGATTTCGGTGACTTCCGAATAATATTCTTTGACGAAACCTCGTTCCCATAACTTCTTCGCTTCCAATTCTGTCATTCGGCGCATAGCCAATTGATAGGGTTCAATTTGAATTTCAGCCGGTGTTTCACCTTCCTCTTGGACTGGTTCAAACCTTCGCCTGCACCACATCCAATACCCAGCGGCGGCGATTGCAATCAATATAAGTGCGATTATAATATAAGGCAGATAATCCGCAAATTCCCTTGCTAATCCTATAGGCGGCTTAATATCGTGGATTTCGCTCAAGGTATCCCCGCCGGAAGTAGCGATGTATACTTTTAGGGAATCGGTTTGCGCTAATGAAATAATGCTGTCGTCCGGGGCGCGATATCCAATTTCTAAGGGCGGTATAGTGAAATTTCCCGTATCGTAAGCGGCGATGGTCAGGAGCCATTTTTCCAGTGTTTCGCGTTTATGAATTTCCGGCTCGAGGACTTCCCATTTAATGACCGCCAACTCTCCCAAATTCTCAGTGATTTGGGGCGGATAAACTTCAACTTCCGGCGGATGAACCGCTTCTATGGTAACCGGAATCCAATCGCCGATGATGTATTTTACAGTGTCGAGCGAGGCTTCCACTCGGATATCTTCAGCGAAAATCCCTCGGGTTATTATAAATAGTAATATTAGGATATGAACAAGTTTTCTCATAAAACCTTGATATTAATGTATTCCAATTTCACACTAATCAAATTCACTAATTTACCGCTTTACTTCTTTACTAATTCACCGCTTTTTCCCTCGCATTTTGAAAAATCTCACCAGGGAATCAATATAATTCCCGGAAGTGTCAACTTCAATATAATCGACATTATACCGCTTGAACTTATCGCGCAATTGTAAAAAATTCCTTCCCACCGCTTCTCGAAAAGCGCTCCTGAATCCGGCAGCCTTCAAATCGACGACCATTCGTTCACCGGTTTCAGGGTCGGTAATTTCCAACAGACCTCCCTCGGGAAGTTCATGTTCTCGTCTATCGGTCAGCCTGAGGGCGATGAAATCGTGCTTCCTCCCCGCAATTTTCAATCCGGTGTCGAAATCCTGGTCCCAAAAATCGGAAATAAAAAAGACGATGGCTTTCTTCTTCATAACTTTATTCAAATATTCCAAGGCATTTGAAATATTAGTCCCTTTCCCCTGGGGTTGAAAAAATAGCATCTCCCGCAGAAGCCTCAAGATATGCGACTGACCTTTTTTCGGAGGGACGAACAGCTCGATCCGGTCGGTGAAGAGGATTAATCCCACCTTGTCATTGTTCTTCAAGGCTGAGAAAGCCAATACTGCGGAGATTTCCGCCGCCAATTCATTTTTAGTCAGTTTTAAAGTGCCGAATTCGCCGGAAGCGGATAAATCGACCATCAAAATCACGATCAATTCCCGTTCTTCCTGAAACACCTTCATATACGGATGCCCCAGCCTCGCCGACACATTCCAATCAATCAGCCTGACATCATCGCCGAATTGATATTCCCGCACCTCGGCGAATTCTATACCACGCCCTTTGAAAACGGAATGGTATTCGCCGGAGAAGAGTTCGTCCACCACGCCGCGGGTTTTGATTTCGATCAGGCGGACTTTTTTCAGCACTTCACGGGTGAATGTTCCTTCGGAATTCCTCATAATCGACTGCTCATTTCGGTTTTGATATTACTCTGCATTACCGGTTTAAATTTTCAACCAAGTTTAACCTGTATAAGTTCCCTTGAATTAACTTGAAGATGGTCTCAGGTCTCATGTCTCAGGTCTCAAGTTTCAAGTCTCAGGTCTCAAGTTTCAAGTCTCAGGTCTCAAGTCTTAGGTCTCAAGTCTCAAGTCTTAGGTCTCGTAAAATAGATGTATTAATCATTCATAAAAAAAGCCCCGAACGAGCTCGGGGCTATTATCATTTCAACATGGACAAGTCGATTATTTAACCATTATTAACTTACGAACTTGACTCATACCGCCGGCGGTGAGGCGGGCGAAATAAACGCCGCTCGCCAGCTCCGAACCGTCGAATGTTGCTTCATGAACCCCCGCCGGTTTGAATCCATCCACCAACCTCGCCACCTCCCGCCCACTAATGTCATAAACCGTCAGCTTTAAATAGCTGGCAGCTGGCAGCTGGTAGCTGATAGCTGTCGTCGGGTTGAAGGGGTTAGGAGTGCAGGGATGAAGGATGAATTCTGAAGGATGAGAAGACTGTGCCGTTTCGCCAGTGAAGGATTCGCCGGAACAAATCCAATCCGCCGCCGTTCCCAAATATCCGGCGCCGTCAGTTCCTTCCTTCTCAAATGTGAATGAATCTTGATTGTCGACCACCCAGGGATAATCGCCGACATATCCGTAGTAGGTATATGTCCCTGCGGGTGCTAAAGCGGGGACCTCCTGTTCGCGGTCGACGCTTATTACTTCACCCGGCTCAATGACAATGTCGGAAACATTCATTATCTCCAATCCGCCCACTCCGGGTAACAATACCAAAGTCCAGAAGTCAACGGTTACAGTCAAGTAGGCCATATTTTCACCCGTGATATTGAATTCAAAGCTTCCACCGGTTTCCGGGATGACTATCGGTGGATTTAATGGAGCCAAAACGAGTCTGATGAGCGGATTATATAGATAGAACGCCCCGATGTCGGCGATGGTCCCGTCCGGGTCAGGCGGACTATTCGGGTCACCCGCATCGACGCAGGGTGAACCCGCCAGCAAACGAAAATCTCCCTCTTCCACGAAAAGCGGGTCTTCGAATATGTTGTAAAATTCGTCGCAGGGGTCGCCGTTATAGTTGATAGAGGTGATTGTTCCCAAACCCGGCGGTACGAAGCCGGAGAAATCACCATATTCATTATTATAGAAATCACAGTAGGTTACGGAAGCGTCCGGCGAATCATAGAAATAAATCCCATCGCTTTCGATATGCCCTTCCACGATGGTATTCAGTATGGCAGGGCTGGAACTGTAGGTGGAAATACCGCCGCCGTCATCGGCATGATTTCCGCTGATGGTGCAGTTTTCGATGGCGGGGCTGCTTGAATCACCACAGTGGATTCCTCCGCCATAGCCGCCAGCCGAATTTCCGTTGATGACACAGTGAACGATAGCCGGATTGGAACCGTTATTACAACTTATGCCTCCGCCGTCGGTATCGGCAGAATTGCCGTTGATGGTACAATTGATAATGGCCGGGCTGGAATTATCACAGGAAATCCCCGAACTGTTTGCTCCGGCAATGAAACAATATTGAAGCTCGTCATCGTCATATAAGGCTGATGCAAAGAAGGAAATACCCTGCCATGATTCCACCCCAGGTATGGGAATGAATTTGATGCTGTCATCTTCCATTCCATTGGCGTAAAGATTACCGTGGATTTCAAAACTGTAATCGCCGTCGAAGAGTAAAGTCACCCCGGCTTCGATGAAAAGGGAATCGGGGTCTTCCACCCAGATGTCACTCACAACATGGTAATAACTCGCAGTCAAAATTCCGTTAAGCGCGCCGGACAGGGTGTTAGTCGGAGTTTCGGAATCGACCCGAATCAGGTAGACATCATAACTACCGGCGCCATAAGATTCGGTCCTTCCCGTTATGATATATCCCCCGTCGGAGGTCTGCTGAACGCTGTAGCCGAAATCATTATCGCTTCCGCCGAAGGTTTGGGACCATTGTTCATTACCGGAAGTGTCTGTCTTTATCAAATAAGCATCATATCCACCCGCGCCATAGGAAGAAGTATATCCTGCGATGATATATCCCCCGTCAGCGGTCTGCTGAACACTGTAGGCTTTTTCAAAATCGCTTCCGCCAATAGTTTGCGACCAGGTTTCATTCCCATTCTCATCTGTCTTTATCAAATAAACATCATTTCCTCCAGCGCCGTAGGAAGAAGTATATCCCGCGATAACATATCCCCCGTCAGCGGTCTGCTGAACGCTGTTGCCACGATCACTTTCGCTTCCGCCGAAGGTTTGCGACCATGTTTCATTCCCATTAGCATCCGTCTTAATCAAATAAACATCAGCATAACCAGCGCCATAGGAATAAGTATATCCCGCGATGATATATCCCCCGTCGGAGGTCTGCTGAACGCTTTTGCCCACATCACCAGAGCTCCCGCCGAAGGTTTGCCACCATTGTTCATTCC
>JABMRZ010000174.1 GCA_013202315.1 Candidatus Tariuqbacter arcticus
AAATCAATACAGCGTGCTGTAGACTCTCCGCAGTCAACAGCATATACAATAATTACAGTAGGTTGGTGTCGAGTGCGGAGACCCGACACTCGAAACTTGAATCTCGCAGCTCGCAACTATTTTCAGGGTAGAAATTGGTCAACATACCGTTCACAAAAATACCAGGGTACACCGCTTTATATAATGACTATCTTTCGGCTAATCCCAAGTTGAGCAGATTTTACAATGGTCACCATCGGAACCGAAATGATTTTTTCCGCATCACCGAGCGGGTAGTCGAACAGGATTACAACCGCCAAAGGCTGGTCGATGTGCTGCGGCGTATCAACAGCGCTTACGGCTTAACCCCCGCAGTCGAAGCGAATCTGGAATTGTTACGACATGAGAAGACGGTTACCGTCATCACCGGACAACAGGCGGGGATATTCACCGGCTCTATTTACACCATATTAAAGGCTATCACTACCCTGAAGGCGGCGAGTTATTTGGGAAGAATGCTTAAGGTCCCGGTAGCGCCTTTGTTTTGGATGGAGAGTTCGGATCATGATCTGTCGGCGGTCAACCATATTTATTTTCCAGGTCCCCAGCGTCCCATCAAATTCACTTATGGTAAAACGGAGAACCCTCGGCAGCGGTCGGTTGGGGGAATTGAATTCGGCAAGGATTTTAATGACTTCAGCCGCAGGATAAAGGAGACATTTCATAACAACGACTACTATGAAGCTGTAACCCGTTTGATGGATGAAACTTACTATCCCGGCGCGACTTTCGGAACTGCTTTTGGAAGTATGATGTCCCGCCTTTTTGGAAGATGGGGACTCATTATGGTCAACGCTGAAGATGAGGAATTAAAGCGGCTCGCCGCCCCTATTATCATTCGGAAATTGGAAGAAAAGGGGCGGATGAATCAACTTTTACAGGAGCAATCTCAAGAGTTGGAACGAGCGGATTATGAACGGCAGATTCAAGTCCGCTCCGAACTGCTTAATGTATTCATCCTGAAGGACAACAATCGCATCCCTTTAAATTTACTGGGGGAAGTGTTGGGGAACGGAGATGAAAAGGAGATGCTGTCAGATCAAGAATTAGTTGCGGTTGCTTCCGAACATCCGGAATGGTTTTCTCCCAAAGTGGCTTTCCGTCCCATCGTACAGGATTTTTTATTTCCAACTGTGGCATATATCGGTGGTCCTGCTGAATTGGCATACTTCGCACAGCTCAAGAAGGTCTACGAATTTTTTGAAATTCAGATGCCGATTATTTGGCCCAGCGCCTCTGCTGCAATAGTAGATGTGAAAACACAGCGTCATTTGCAGAGGGCTGGCGCGCAGCCTGAAGATGTTTTTCGAAACAGCGAAGAAGTCCTGCGCGAAATCATTGAGAAGTACACCGACATTGTCCCGGAGGATTATTTCGACACAGCCGAAAGAAAGCTGGAAGAAATTGTGGAATGGCTTGGCAGGGAAATGTCCGTCATCGACCCTTCGCTGTCGAAGCAATTCAACACTTCTCATAATAAAATGCGCTATCAGCTGAATAGTATGAAGAAGAGGACTTTCGCCCGGTTGAAGGAAAAAAATCAAGGCATAGTTGAAAGCTGGCGGAAAGTGCAAATTCAACTTCATCCCAATAATCGACCTCAAGAGCGGGTTTATAATATCGTCTATTTCCTGGCTAATTATGGTTTCTGGCTGATGGATTATTTATTGGATAACCTCGATATAGAAGTGGATGAGCATCAATTTTTAGTATTGCCTTCGTGATGACAAGATGCCTCGAAAGCATACACATTTGATAACTCACAAATAATATCAGCCTCCATTATAAAAATGGGGGCTTTGATTTTGTCGGAACTGGAAACTTGAAAAATTAGTATAATTTTGATATACTAAAGTATATGCGGTAATTATTCTATCAGCAATAGCGATAGAATTAGTAATATTCGTATTTTCACACTTTTATATTATTCAACTATCACACTTATTTAAAGGCTAAATATGATTAATCAAATTCCCATAGTGATTGAACAGACCGCTCAAGGTGAACGGTCATACGATATTTTCGCTCGCTTGATGAAAGAGCGGATAATATTCATCGGCCGTCAAATCGACGATTACCTCGCCTCGGTTGTGGTAGCGCAAATGCTTTTTTTAGCGGCGGACGAACCTGAGAAAGACATCAGCCTTTACATCAACAGCCCCGGAGGATTCGTCCACGCCGGATTAGCTGTTTATGACACTATGCAGTATATCCGCTGCGATGTCCAGACCATGTGTATGGGAATGGCGGCGTCTATGGCTGCGCTTCTGCTGACCGCCGGCACTAAGGGCAAGCGGTTTGTGCTGCCTAACGCCCGCACCCTCATTCATCAGCCGATGGGGGGGATACAAGGCCCAGCCACCGATATGGAAATTCAAACTAAGGAGATATTAAAGACCAGGGAAAGATTGAATATAATCCTGGCTAATCATACCGGTCAACCTGTAGAAAAAATCGCCAAAGACACCGACAGGAATTTCTTTATGTCAGCCGAAGAATCGAAGGAATACGGGCTGGTCGATGAGATAATCACCAAGAAGAAATGAAGCGGTTCTGTTGAGCGATCGGCGTTTGCTATATCGATTTGTGATAGTAATTGCCGATAATTCATAACCGAAAGAGAAACAACAAGAAATGCCTGAGAGAGAAATAAGAATATATGACGATCCGATTTTGAGGATGAAAGCTCGAAGAGTGGAGGATTTCGGAGAACATTGGCTGCCCTTAATCGAGGATATGTACATCACCTGCGTCATCGATGAAGGCATCGGATTAGCCGCGCCGCAGATTGGAGAATCGATTCAACTGTTGGTGGTATACATCCGCCGGGGAGAAGGCGAAGAACCGTTCAAACTGGCGGTATTCAATCCGGAAATCCTCTCCGCTGAAGGTGAATGCACTATAGAGGAAGGGTGCCTGTCCATTCCGGGAATCCGAGAAGAAGTCATTCGACCCGAAAAGATCAAACTGACTTATCAGGATTATCAAGGTGAGACTTACCAAGCCGAAGTGGACGGGCTGTTGGCTCGAATACTGCAGCATGAAATCGACCACCTATACGGGGTGCTTTTCATCGATTACCTCCCTTCGGTGAAGAAAGTGCTGTTGAAAAAGGCGCTCAAGAAAATCGCCGCCGGAGAACCGGTCGAATAGTTATAGCGGATGAACTATGAAGTTAGTCTTCCTGGGGACGGCGGAATACGCCATTCCCCCTTTACGGGCGGTATTGGATTCTAGGCATGAAACGGTGGCTGTGGTGACCAAAAGCGACCGACCGTCGGGGCGGGGGCTGCGCGAAAAGCCCACTCCGGTCAAACTATTTCTGCGGGAATATTCCCCGCAAACGCCGTTGATTCAGCCGGCAAGACTTAAAGACCCTGAATTCCAGAGGCAGCTCGCCGAATATAATGCTGAGCTGTTCGTAGTGGCTTGTTTCCCCATACTGCCGATGAAGGTGGTCAGGCTGCCTAAAGTTGGGTGCTTGAATATCCACCCTTCGCTATTGCCCCGTTACCGGGGGGCTGCGCCAATCAGGTGGACTTTGATGAACGGCGATGCAATTACCGGTGTAACCACCTTTTTCATTGGGGAAAAGATCGATGGCGGGAGCATTCTTCTTCAGCGGGAAACGCATATCGCCGAGGGTGAAAATTACGGCGCACTGGAACATCGTTTAGCGGAAATGGGCGCCGATTTAGCTTTGGAGAGCCTGGATATTATCGCCGGTGGTGAAATCCGCACCCGAATCCAGGACGAATCGAAGGCTACCCCAGCGCCCAAAATACAATTGGAGGATATGCGGGTCGACTGGAATCGTTCCGCCGGGGAAATTCACAACCATATCCGCGCCTTTGCTCCGAAGCCGGGTGTTTTCACCTTTATGAACAGTCGAAGGTTGAAAATCTACGCCTCAAGACCGCATCCTGAGATTAAAGCTCCGATACGACAGGGAAGGATCGACGGTGAGAGGCTATTCGCTGGCTGCGGCGAAGGGGTTTTGGAGATATTGGAATTGCAGATAGAAGGCAAGAAACGGCTTTTAATCAAAGATTTTCTTCGAGGGTTCCGCGATAAGGAAATAAAATTTGAATGATGAATATCTAATATTGAACAAGGAATGTTGAAGTAACAGGTTGAATAGAACCGAATTCAGTAGTTATAAATTCTGTGTTCTTTGTTCATTATT
>JABMRZ010000175.1 GCA_013202315.1 Candidatus Tariuqbacter arcticus
ACTCCTAAATCCTAAATCCTAAATCCTAAATCCTAAATCCTAAATCCTAAATCCTAAATCCTAAATCCTCAATCCTATTTTCAGGGTAAAGGAGTATCACGATGAGAAAGATTTTACTATCAAGTTTTTCTGTGTTTGTTATAGCTTTCGCGGCTCCGGCGGGGGGGCTTATAGGAAACGCTAAATCGCTTTATTCGGATCATCGCGCCCACGAGGTGGGCGATGTAATCACCATAGAAATCGTTGAAGTAGCTCAAGCGTCAAATGAAGCCTCCACGGAAATCAAGAAGGAACAGGGCAGTGATGTCAGCATATCCGGTTCGGGACCTTTGGATTTCATACCTTTGACCGGTTTCCAAGGGGATGTGAAGAATGATTATTCCGGCGAAGGGAAAACCACTCGGAAAGGGAAGCTCAAGGCGAAGATAACTGCGCGCATCATTCAAGTTCTACCGAACGGTAATCTGCTGATAGAGGGTTCACGGGTGGTCGATGTGAACGGGGAAAGACAGACTACGGTTTTGACGGGGGTAATCAGGCCGCAGGATATTACTCCTCAGAATATAGTGTATTCTTATAATATCGCGGATGCGCAGATAAGCTATACGGGGCGGGGACCGGTTCAGACCAGTCAGCGGCCGGGTTTCTTCGCTAAATTGCTTAATTGGATATTTTAAAAGTGCCAAGTATAAGTCTCATTAGTTTTGAATTTTGAATTTTGAATTTTGAATTTTGAATTTAAATCCTAAATCCTAATCCCTACATTGAGCATTAATGCACAGCCCTGACCTGATTCTTTTTTGGATAGCTTTTTTCGCATATTTTGCGGGCTTCATATTTTATTCTTTGTATCTTTCTTTCAGGCGCGCTTTCTTCGCCAAGCTGGGAATGTGGGCGATGATACTCGGCTTCATCCCGCAGACTGCCGGCTTCATCGTGCGCTGGATTTTAGCCGACCATATCCCCCTGTCCAATATGTATGAATATATGGGGCTGATGTCCTGGATGGCGGCGCTTTCGTTTTTCATCATTGTCGGACGGTATAAGAAACCCGCTTTCGGCGGCTTCATCGCCCCGGTCGTCTTTATGCTGATGGTAACCGCTTCCCTGTTGCCCAAGGATATCAGTCAGGCTTTGATGCCCGCCCTGCAAAGTTACTGGCTGACCATTCATGTTACATTAGCCGCTTTGGGTTCAGGGTCGTTTGCTGTCGCAAGCGGTGTGAGCTTCATCTATTTATTGAAATCGTCTTCCCAATCGAGCGGCGGATTTTTCAGCTTTAAAGGTTCGACACCGGTCGCAATTGGGAGCTATCTGCTCTTTCCCATAGTCTTCACGCTTATATCCAAAGCCTTTGACATACTGCCGCAAAATACCGAGTTTTTCCTTTTTATAGGCGGTGAAAAAATCACCGGGCTCGGTTGGCTGTTCACCGGAATCGGACTCGCCCTTCCGATTTCAGCGTTGTTGTGGGTGTATTTATATAAGAAGGTCGTCTCCGCCAATCAGAGTCAGAATTACGGAGCCGCTATCTTCACCATCATCATCGTCACCTTCCTCATCGGCGGATTGGTGACCGGCTTTCTGATAAAGCTGAATGTTGTGGGGCTGACAGAAACCAGTTCCTGGAAACTGTTTGAATTCCTGGGTGTGACCTGGCTAATATCATTATTATTGTTCTATCCCATATATTGGATATTGGGGGTGAAGGCGCCCCATTTTTTCAAACGCGTTAAAATAGACGCCGATTTATTGGAGGAGATTAATTACAAGGCGGTCAGCCTTGGCTATCCGTTATACACCGTCGGCGCACTCTTCGCCGGAGCGATCTGGGCTGAACAAGCCTGGGGGCAATTCTGGAGTTGGGATCCTAAGGAAGTCGGAGCGCTCATCATCTGGCTCTTCTATTCGGGCTTCCTGCACGCCCGGAAACAGCGAAATTGGCGGGGCGAGAGAGCGGCGATTCTGTCCATCTTCGGACTGTTGATGATTCTGCTCTCCTTCTTCGGCAACTACTTCTTCGGCGGACAGCACGCTTATACTTAACCTGGACAAGCCAGAACCAAATTAGAAATACGAATATCGAAATACGAAACAAATTCGAAATACAAAACATATCAGGTTATGTACTCTGTTCAGTTCGCCGAAAAAAAGTCATTCCTGCTTGCACAGAAGTGGTTACCGACGCGCTTTCCATTAGCCGATGGACGGGAATGACGATTTTATAGGGGTTGTTGAGAAAACGAAGCATTTTAGCTCTTTGAAGTTGGCGGGATTGGGGACAATCCCGTCTCCACATAAGTAGTAGCAACCGTGGAGTCGGGGTTGTCTCAAACCCGACATCAAGAAATTCATCACAATTGACCATAAATTTTAAAAGCACTAAAGTGTTACAAATAT
>JABMRZ010000176.1 GCA_013202315.1 Candidatus Tariuqbacter arcticus
ATTCATGAATTACCCCAGCGGCGAGTTTTATTATATTGTTTTGTAGAGGTTTGATTTATCAAACCCCTTGAAAATCAATTGCTTGCGAAAGGGCTTGATGAATCAAGCCCCTATACAGATAATTGTAAATGTTGCTTGAAGGATAGAAATATATTTGGGCAACAGCCCCTTCAAGCATGGCTATACATAATTCCCAATTCTTCGATTCAAGCGCATAACTGTAAAAGAGGTATAAACAGATGAAACTCTCTCTAAAACTGCTGCCAATCCTGATTATCGCCTTAAATATCATCTCCTGCGGCGACAGGAAAAGCCCGGTCATATCCGATGAAGGCTATACCATCATCGCCACTCTACCCCCCATCGGCGTATTCCGCCATTTATTCTTATCCGCCGACGGCGGCACAGGATATCTGTCCGCCGATTATGCGGGATTATTGGTTGTCAATCTGGAAAATCCCTCCGCGCCGGAAGTCGTTGAAATCCTGCAAAACGATTTTATGGGACCGGTGCAGTCTTCCTATGTCAGCGAAGCCTCCGGTTTCGTATATGTGGAAACCCTCGACTCTTATGCTTATTCCAAAGCCCTCCGCGCCTTCCACATCGATACCCTGAACAGTATGACCACCACCTTCATTCAAACCGCCTCCCCGCCCCTGATAAAATTCAGCGTCCGCGAATTCATCCCGGAACCACCCGCACTCTCCAAGCCGGATTCGATAATTCTATTCATCGCCGATTCCAATGAAGAGTTAAAATTCCTGCAGATGCACCTCAGCCCTTACACGGAATATTTCTATCTCCCGTTATATAATGAAGGCTACTCTCAGCATACCGTTCACGACTTCGCCGTTCAAGATTCCTTCGCATATCTGGCTGTTGACCAATATGGAATGTGCATCGTCGACCTCAACAGCTATGGTTCCCTCAATATCATCGGATCCTACGACACCGAAGGCTTCTGCCGGGGAATCGATGTAGCAGGCGATTACTGCTTCCTGGCGGATAGAGCCTGGGGATTGCAGGTGCTCGATGTCTCTGATCCCGCCAGCCCCCAGCGAATCGCCAACCTCCGCTTCGACGGAGCCGATGACTGCGAAAAGGTGAAAGCCCTCGACGACAGGCTGGTGGTGCTCGATAAATATGACGGCCTCTTCGCCGTGAACATCGCCGACCCGGCTAATCCACAACTGTTGTTCAATTTCGACACCATCACCCCAATCGATATCACCCTCACCGAAGAATATATTTATGTGGTCGATGAAGACGCCGGTCTAGTGATCGCCGCCTGGTAGACTTGTTCTCATTATTTATGGAATTTGATATAAATTCATTCATTATAATTGTATCTCAAAGTCCAATCGAAGAAATCCATCGACCTGGGGGTTGTCCTTGCTCAATCCACCCTGTCCGATGGAAATATGTCCTTCGCCCGCGGAGCTGCCAACGAAGTCATCGCCAACCGCCGCAGATTCCTGAGTAAATTCGGTCTGGAACTTGATGATTTGACCGCCGCCGGACTTGCTCACGGAACTGAATGCCGCCTCTTAGATAATCGCCGCCGAAGCGCAGGCGCATTCACCCTGCAAAACGCCATTCCCAATACCGACGGGCTGATAACCGCTGAATCCGACCTTATTCTCGCCGTCACCACCGCCGACTGCCTGCCGATTTTCCTCTATGATGACGATTGCAGTATCATCGGTATAGCCCACGCCGGCTGGCAGGGATTGGCGAACGGCATCGTCAAGAATCTAATTAAATCCGCTGCCGCGCTGAAAAAACAGCCGTTGAAACGCTTCTATGTGAAAATCGGCGTTTCAGTGGGAAAATGCTGCTATATCGTCGATGCGGAAAGGTTGAAGCGCTTCGCCGGACTCCCCCTCTGCGAAATTCACCACCGCGATGGTGCAAAAGTCCACCTTGATTTGAAGCGAATCGCCGCCATCCAGCTCGAAAGGCAGGGCATCCCCGCCGAAAATATCGAAATCGAATCCAAATGCAGCGCCTGCGGCGGGAATTATCCATCTTTCCGCCGGGACGGCGATTCTTTCATCACCGATATAGCTTTCATCGTCAAGCGCAGCAAGTATCAGTCATAAGCTCCGGATATTTCACAGGCTATTAATTTAATTACGAAATACAACATAATAGCCC
>JABMRZ010000177.1 GCA_013202315.1 Candidatus Tariuqbacter arcticus
CATTTAAATAATATTCTAAGTATTTGATTGGTAGGAGTTTGATTAATCAAACCCCTACAGATGATAATAGGAAAAAATTTTCAAGAATCACTATATACAAATTCTTATATCATCGAGCCGATTTTCATTCATGACCGCTTCTCTGAATATATCCGCAGACTGCCGGATTATACGCTTTAAAAGTGGATTTTAAGTTTGATTTTTCGTAAATTTAAATATTCCATCAAATTCCCTTTGACGGAATCTTTCTATTCTAATTAATTGTAAATTCATAAATTGCGCCTCAGTCTATTTCCCATTAAAGGAGTAATATAATGGAAGAGCACAAATCCACACCCGCGCATATTGAAATGCGCGAAAAACAATACGACGAACTTCTTCGCGAATTGCATAAAGGTGAAAAAGCTTCTGCCTTCGACAACGCCCTGAAGCAATTCGACCGGGCGGCAAAAATCTTAAAACTGACCGATAATCAGGTTGCGGTGATCAAGGAACCGCGCCGAGTTACCGAAGTTAAGCTTCCCGTTCGTATGGATGATGGTTCTATTAGCATTTTCAAAGGTTATCGTGTACAGCACAATATCGTGCGCGGTCCCGCCAAAGGAGGCGTCCGATTTCATCAGGATGTGAATGTCGAAGAGGTGAAAGCCCTCGCATTCTGGATGACCTATAAATGCGCGGTAGTGAATATCCCCTTCGGCGGGGGTAAAGGCGGTGTAGTCGTGGACCCTCGTAAACTCTCATTGAGTGAACTGGAACGCCTGGCTCGACGATATTTCGCCGAAATGATAGATTTATTCGGACCGGATAAAGATATCCCCGCCCCCGATGTCAACACCAATCAGCAGGTGATGGCGTGGTTTATGGACACTTATTCAATGCATCACCAGAGTCACATTCCCGCGGTAGTAACCGGCAAGCCGATTGATTTGGGCGGTTCCAGGGGGCGGATCTCCGCCACCGCTCAGGGGATGGTTTATTGCGTTCACAATGCAGTAAAGCACCTCAAGCTCAACCTGAAAGGCGCAACTGTCGCTATTCAAGGGTTCGGCAACGCCGGTTCTTTCGCAGCCAAATTCTTACATCAGGATGGGTGCGTCATCCAGGCTGTCAGCGACATTGACGGCGCTTTTTATTGCGAAAAAGGTATCGATCCTGAAGAAGCCATTAAGCATGTCCAGCGGGCGGGCACATTGAAGGATTTTGATAAATCGGCGAAAGTGGAGAAGATGTCCAACCCGATGGAATTGTTGGAACTGCCGGTCAATATATTGATACCAGCCGCATTGGAAAATCAGATAACCGAGGAAAACGCTGACCGGGTGAAAGCCAAAATCATCGCCGAATGCGCCAACGGACCCCTGACCACCGAAGCGGATGATGTTATGGAACAAAAGGGGACCTTCATCATCCCGGATATACTATGCAACGCCGGCGGGGTCACCGTCTCCTACTTTGAATGGGTGCAGAACCGGATGGGATATTATTGGAACAGCGATTATGTGTTCAGCGAACTCAAGAGCTATATGGACGATGCGTTTGAGGTGGTTCTGGACGCTTCAATTAACTACAAGGTTCCTATGCGCACCGCCGCTTTCATCGTGGCTATTCAGCGGGTCACCAATGTGGCTGAAGCACGGGGGTTGTATGCGTAGGGAAGGATTAATCATCAAAATCACCGGAGGATGCTATGAGTAAAAAGAATTCAGTCGTTGAAGAAAAAATCTTCATCGATTTTGAAAAATTGTCAAAAAAGCGAAAGAGAGAAGCGGCTGATTTTATCGCCTACTTGCGAGTAAAAGAGGAGCTAGAGGTGACGAAAGAACTCATCAATGATGAAGTTCTCCTTGAGAGTATTATGAGAGGGGATGAAGACTTCAAAGAAGGACGCTTCAAAAACTGGAACGAGGTCAGAGAAGATGTATGAAGTCTTAATATCTCATGAAGCCGAAAAACAATACAGGAAATTGGACAGGAATACAAAACGAAGAATAAATAATTCTATCACTAACATCAGTAAGGAACCACTTACAAGTCGACACACTAAAAAATTATGGGGTAAACTTGAAGGTAACTATCGATATGCTATTGGTGATATTAGGATAGTCTACGAAGCAGATAATAAAAATAAAATCGTGAAGATCAAAGCGATTAAAAGTCGAGGAGATGTGTATAAATAGTAATGAGGAAATTTAGATAAAAATGTGTTTTTCAAACTCAGTCCTCTTGCCTAAATAATTAAAGTCAGGCTCCCAAAACCCTCAAGACCTCAAGCAAAACTATAGAATCATACAACAATAAAAACCAAGGAGACATTCCCAATGAAACTTGAAGAAGCAAAAAACAAATATGAAGGTGAATGGATTGCCTTCCGTTCATTCGACGAAAGCGATAATCCGGAAGGTGAGGTAATACTTCATAATAAAGACAGAAGAAAGTTCGATAGAGAATTGGTCGAAAGATGCATTAAAGATGTCTATATCACCTTCACTGGCCCAATTGTTCCAGAAGGCTATACAGTGATATTCTGAACAGGAGATTCTTATGCGGCTGCCTATTAAGATACCAATTGTTATTAGAAATGTTAAAATTATTGGTCCAAGCGGTTCGGTCAAAGTGGATTTGCTTCTCGATTCCGGGTCTGCTTCCACCGTTCTTTCATGGTCTATATCAAAATCATTGGATATGATCCCGCTGTAATTCCCGAACGCCAAGAAATTGTTACAGCGAATGGCGTGATAGAAGTCCCTAAACTTCAAGTAAAGAGTATTATCATCGCTGATATAGAAGCAAGGGAAGTAGAGGTTGTCTGCCATGATATCCCAGAACTTGTGGGAATTCGCGGATTACTGGGTTTGAGTTTTATGAAGCATTTTAGAACTGTAATAGATTATAAAGAAGGTTACATTGAGATATCATAATATATAAAAATGATTTACAATTATTGTTTGCATTCAATGTTGTATAAGCTGGACAATCCGACAGATATTAACAAAATGCTCAAATACGAAATAATCATCTACTGGAGTGAAGAAGACCAAGCATTCATCGCTGAAGCGCCTGAATTAGCCGGATGCGCCGCTGACGGCGCAACCCACCAGGAAGCGCTTGTTAATTTAGAGGTGGTGATTCAAGAATGGATTGAAACCGCAAAGGAGCTGGGGCGCCCCATCCCAGAACCCAAAGGCAGGTTGATGTTTGCATGAATTGTTTAGAATTGCCGCAATAAATATTTTCTACTAAAAATTGGAAATAATATGCGAAATGTCCTGGGCATAATTTTAGGAGGGGGTCAGGGAAAGAGGCTGTATCCCCTAACTAAATACCGCTCCAAACCGGCTGTCCCGCTGGGCGGTAAATACCGGCTGATAGATATCCCGGTTTCCAACTGCATCAATTCCAGAATTGACAAGATTTTCGTCCTTACCCAGTTCAATTCCGCTTCCCTTAACCGCCATGTGAACTTCGCCTTCAAGCTCGATCTTTTTCGGGAAGGGTTCGTGGATATATTGGCGGCGGAGCAGACGGTTGAGAATACCGATTGGTTCCAGGGCACCGCCGATGCGGTGCGCAAGAATATGCGCCATTTCCGCCGATACCGGCCCACTCACTATTTAATCTTAGCCGGTGACCATATTTACCGGATGGACTACCAAAAAATGCTGGAACATCATTTGGAACATAATGCAGATGTGACGGTGGCGGTCACCCCGGTGATAAGGCGGAAGGTTTCGGAATTCGGCATATTGAAGGTCAACTCCGAATGCAGGATAACCGAATTCGTGGAAAAGCCTAAGGATGACGAGGTGATTGAAAGCCTCCGATGCCCGGGAAAAATCCTGCGGACTTACGGCGTTACCAGCAGGGAAAAGTGCTTCCTGGCTTCTATGGGTATTTACCTATTCAAGAACAAGATGATGGAAGAAGCTTTGGCGAATCAAAGCCTTACCGATTTCGGCAGCCAAATAATCCCCCAACTCATCAAGAAGGCGCGTATTTTCGGTTATCCCTTCAGCGATTATTGGGAAGACATCGGAACTATCGACGCATTCTATCGGGCTAATTTGAATCTTGTTTCCGCCAATCCGCCCTTCGATTTCTTCGCTGAGGGACATTCGATATACACCAATCCCAGGTTTCTGCCCGGTTCCAAGGTGCACGGCGGACAGATGACCGACAGCATCCTCACCGAAGGGTGCACCGTGAAAAACGCCTCCATCACCCGTTCTATTGTGGGCTTGAGGAGCATCATCAACGACAGGGCGGTCATTGAAGACAGTTATTTAATGGGAGCGGATTACATACAAACGGAAGCGGAATTTGAAGAAGATTTGAAGCTGGGAATTCCGCATATCGGAGTGGGGAAGAACAGCCGGATAGTCAAAGCGATAATCGATAAAAACGCCCGCATCGGACAGGATGTGAAGATAGGACCTCACGCCCCTGAGGAAAACTTCTCCGGGCCCGGCTATATGGTGAAAAACGGGATCACCGTGGTTGAAAAAGATGCGGTCATCGCCGAAGGGATGGTGATTTGACGGTGAACAGTGAACGGTGAACCGAAAACCGAGAACCGAAA
>JABMRZ010000178.1 GCA_013202315.1 Candidatus Tariuqbacter arcticus
GCCCAGAATCCAAGCACAATCGCTCTGGGCCGAGGTAACTTCGCCCTTACAAAAATGGCGTGAATTATTCTCGCTCATTATAAAAAGGGCTTGCGATTAATTTCGTGAGCCCTTTATTTTTTAATATGCGAATTAGCGCTAATGAATCGAAAAACTTGACAATCATCGACAAATTGTCTATTTTTTACTATACCTTTAGAACAGTTCTCAATAAACGATTCCTCGCCTGATAATTTAGGAGGATGAAAAAATATGTTAAGCAAAAACAAACGATTATATTTCACCGGCGCGGCGATAATCAAAGGAAGTCTGGATTAACCCGCCGAAAATTGAATAAAAGGGCTCGAATGATTAAATTCAGATAAACGGCGATGTCCACTCTTTTACTGCATTCATTGAATAATTATCTATCTTCAATATAGACCATAATTTGAGGACAGTGCAATGAAAAAACAAGCTGAACAGCAGGAAGATAAATTCAGAATTGGAATAATAGCCATTCTATTGGTCTGCGGATGTTTCTTGCTGTATTATTTTCATATAGCGCTTGAAACAGGCGTTATCGTCAGCCACTTCTTTTACATTCCGATAATCTTAGCGGCAATTTGGTGGAAAAGGCGGGGTCTGATTGTGGCTGGGCTTTCAGCCGCATTACTGATTTTCAGCCATAATTTCCTGAGGCTGGAAGCGGCGGCTGCCAACGATTATGCCCGCGCCCTTATGTTTATAGTCATCGCTTCGGTTGTTGTTGTTTCAAGCGAGCGCTTGGCGAGAACGCGGGAAAAGCTGAGGGAGACAGACGAATACCTTGAAAAATCGAAGGCTTATACCGAATCCATAATAAAGAACTTCCTGGATACTCTCATTGCGGTCGATTTGAAAGCTAATATCACCACCGTCAACCCGGCGACCTGTCGTTTGTTAGGATACACGGAAGAAGAACTCATCGGACAGTCGGTTAGTATCATTTTTGCAGAAGAAGAAGAAGAAGAAGTTAACAGGATGTTCCTGTTTTTCCGTGAACCTGAAAACGCTAAACCCCTGCGTCCACGGGATACTATCCGCAATTGTGAACTAAATTATAGAACTAAAGATGGACGGCTCATTCCGATGTCGTTCAACGCCAGCGTATTGACAGATGGAGCGGGCAATATAACCGGCGTGGTGTCGGGAGCGAAGGATATCACTGACATAAAGCGGGCGGAAGAAGCTCGGATTAATGCCGAAAGACACATTAAAGAAGTTGTTGAAAATATTTTTAAATTTGTGCCTGAAGGTTTGTTAGTATTTTCAGATAGATTAAATTTATTGAAAGAAAATAAAGCTTTTAAGGACATTGTTCAAAAGTATGCAGTAAAACTTGACTACACCGAAGAAGAGCTCGCACGACTAATTATTGAACAGGTGAAAAACAAAATAACTGACGAAGATTATTCGGAAATAAGGATACCAAGAAAACGAGTATGAAAAAGGAGAAAATAGCCAAAATAATCTTTACCAAAGTACTGAATATGCCGCTGCCCAAATATCTTGCTTATATTGAGAAAACAACGAATGAATTAACGAATCCTATTGTAAGTGAAGAATTTACGAAAAATAAATCATTTTATTCCAGAATATTCATAAACAATGGAAACCTTTGTTATGAGATTTTAAATAGGCGCTTAGAGAAAATTTATCCGATAGGAAATAATACTAATCTATTACACACTCTATTCAGCAATTCAATTTCCAAGCACACTCCTCCTTTGCGTCATTCCCGCTTGTCGGGAATCGATTCCGGACAAGCCGGAATGACATTTGTGGGGGAAGCTGAACAGAGTTCTCAACCGGTTAATACTAATAACAAAACAGTATGTTCCTTAAAATGGATAAATACCAGGAACAGGTTTTCTTTGCACATTTTAAAAAGTCTTATTCATTACCAAAGTGAATTTTGGTTTTCCGGTAAAGAGCGGGATTTAAAGCCTTTGACCTTGAAACAGTTCTTACTTCTATATCCCTTGCAATTTCTCGATCAAAGCCGGCTTTCGAGGTTGATTTCAAATCTATCGGTGATGAGTCCCCACAATCAAATTATAAAACTTAGCGATTTGTTTATATCGAAACGAAAAAGAAATTCACTGCTTATTAAGGAAATAATTACGAATAATGAAAGTCCCTTGAAAGACAAGGATATTCAAAATATATTAAGCCAAAAAGGTATACACTTATCTATTAGGACTATATGTAACTGCAGACGATCGGCAAATATCCCCAATTACAAAGAGAGATCTTCCAATCATTATGAAAAGTATATGAATTTCAACGGCTATATGATGTTGTTAAAAAAAACATTCAAAAAATTCCAACCGAATCCGGGGTTTATGAACTCTCTATTTCAACAAAAATCAACTACTCAAACAATAGAAGCGATGTCATATACATCGGTTCATCAAAAAACCTGAGAAAAAGGATCACAGATTATACAAGTAATATAATAAAAAATAAATATTTAAGTATATTTATAAATGATTATAATTTATATGTGCATTATTACTTAACAGAAAATCACATTTCAGTTGAAAAAAAGCTTCTCAATAATTTCAAAAAATTTTATGGCGAATTGCCGAAAGCTAATACCATAGGAGGATAATTACTATGGAAAAGAATCCGCAGGAAACAGAAGAGCTTATTTTAAAGTTTGATCTTGCTAGAATATTTCTTGCAGAAGAAGAAGAAGAAGAAGCTAATCTTGTCGTTTCACTTAAGGACATCACCGAGCGCAAGCGGGCGGAGGCGGCGATTAGGGAGAGGGTGGAAAGATTTCCGGAAGTCGTGGAAAATACCCAGGAATGGGTCTGGGA
>JABMRZ010000179.1 GCA_013202315.1 Candidatus Tariuqbacter arcticus
CCTCCAAATAAACAAACAGATAACATAATTCTATGGGATAAAGCTATATTGTTACGTATACCGGCATTTTGGAAGTATATTATATTGTTTATTATAGACTTACGAAAATCCCAGTATCGATAAGTGTTCAAGATTGGTCAAAATACTGTATTAATGTTAAAATATAAACGATTTCTCTTGCATCTTTGTTAAAATTTTTGTATATTAAGCTATAATCCATATCCGTTTTTAAGCAATAATTTCGGTAAAAGACTGAAAAACTTCAAGGAGATGTGCATGCGAAGATTCAGACCAATTTTCATCCTAGCCCTGCTGTTGTTATGGCTGAATCCGGGATTAGTTTCAGCTCAGCCGACCATTCATGGGGCGCTGTCGGGCGACATCGGCCCGGGTACCTATATCGTCGATGGTGACTGCCAAATCAATTATGGTCAAACTCTGACCATAGCTCCGGGAACGGAATTCCTGTTCAACGGTCATCACACCTGGAATATTTACGGAACGCTCAATGCGATTGGAACCGAAGACAGCCTCATCCAATTCAAGCGGCAGATGCCTTACGAAAGCCACCGCTGGGGAGGGCTTAGATTTCAAGCGGGCGCTTCCAGTGAGAGTATCCTCGAATACTGCATCATCGATAACTGTAAGAATCTTACTTACCCGAATTACTACGGAGCCGGAGTTTACAGTAACGGGATCGGTGTTAGCATCAGTAACACTCGCATCACCGCTTGCAAAGCGAGTTCAGGGGGTGGTATATACGCTACCAACTACGCTAACATCATATTAGATAATTCTATAGTCGCTAAATGTGAAGCCGGCAACGGCGGCGGAATCTACCTGAACAACTGCCCCGGCGCTCAAGTGACGAATTCAATTATCTTTCGCAACAAATCCACCAGCACATGAGGCAGTTGTGGAGGCGGCGGGATCCGCTGCGAAAATTCCTCTGCAACACTTTCCAACAACCTCATTGTCGCCAACGATGCGTACTATCGCGGCGCTGGCCTCATGACCCTGAGCTGTACACCGATCGTTACAAACAATACAATCGCTAACAACCATTCCACTTCAAGTAGTACAACCGCGTCGGGAGCCGGAATATGCGCCTACTCTGGTTCCTCCTGCACCGGAAAAAACAATATCGTCCATACCAACTATGCCACCAACAATCCTGATTTCACCGGCAACCTGAGTTTCACCTATAGCTTAGCTGGTCAATATCTATCAGGAATCGGCAATGTGGTGAATAATCCTCAGTATGTCCACAACATCCCCGATAGCTATTTCAACCTTTGTCAAACCGCTTCGGGTCAGGCGACAAACAGCCCTTGCGTGGATGCCGGAGATCCAAGTTCAACCTTGATTGAAGGTTCCACCCGCACCGATTTCATTTTTGATACCGGTGTAGTGGATATGGGATTCCATTGGTTTGAACCGTTGTCCGGTTTCGCTGATTTAGACATTTGGTTTACGGAAGAAGAATTATCCGAATTAACGGCTGCTTTAATACCAACTGAAATGGTAATCACAATCTCAAACTATCCTAATCCCTTCAATGTCAATACCACTATCAATCTGAAAATTAATCGCCCAGAGGAAATGGAACTCGTGGTAACTGATGTTTCCGGACGCATAGTCGACACAATATATCAAGGGTATATTCAGAGTGGAATTCACCAGTTCCATTTCTCAGGAGAAAATCTATCGTCAGGCGTCTATTTCTATCAAGCGAATGTCGGTGGTTATAATGTGACCGGCAAAGCTCTACTCATTAAATAACAGAAGGTTACAGAAATAGCAGTGGAAGACATCGTTTTAGAACCCGCGGGAGTCTCGATTTTGAGGCTCCCGTTTTTATTTATACTGAAACAGGCTATAGGCTGTGGGCTATAGGCTATAGGCGCTTAATGCGCCGACATTGACAAAAATTATCGATAATGCTAATCTTATCAGAATCATTACTTCATTTACTGTGAATCTATCAATTTCGAATTGCGGATTACGGTAGGGACAGAACATTGTTCTGTCCCTACAATATGTGTGCCGATTATGTTTGTTCCCGGTGCCGAGTACCTAACTGCGAAGTCCTGGACGAGTCGTAGTACTTTATAAATGAAATTGAACGCAGAATGGTAAGGACATTGGGATATTGGGATATTAGTGTATTGGGTATTAGGAAAATTTTTATCCTATCAATTATAAGTTTACTAAGTTTGCAAGTTCGCAAGTTTACAAGTTAAAAAAATAGCTATTTCGCTTCACTACTTGCTAACTTGCTAATTTGATAACTTGGTAACTTGTTAACTATAAATCCTTTTCAATTTTGCATTTTACATTTTTAATTCCGGCTTGTCCGGGTTCGGTATGAGTGTTTATCCTGAACAGGCAGCTTCCATTATATTCAACAATCTCACCTCAATACTTGATTTTACCATTAAACAAATATAAATTTTATACTTTAGAGGATTCACCACTAAAGCGTAGTAGTATGGAAGAAACCATTTTATACAACTCTTCGTTCTTTGCGCCTTAGTGGTTAATTTATTTGCAAAATGGAACCGATGAATACAAATAGAAAAATTGACTTCGTATTCGTAATCCACAACCATCAACCGGTGGGGAATTTCGATTTCGTCATCGAACAGACATACACTGACAGCTACGAGCCGTTCCTCGCCGCCCTGGAAAAACATCCACGCTTTCGCATAGGTCTGCATTATTCCGGCTATCTCTGGGAATACATCAAATCTGAACATCCGGGTTTCCTCGAAAGGCTTCACACACTAATTGAAAGGAATCAAGTCGAGATGTTAGGCGGCGCTCATTACGAAGCCATCCTCCCCGTTTTGCCGGATAAAGATGCGGATTTTCAACTGAAGTCTTACCAATCCGAAATGGAGAAATTCTCCAATGCTGAAATCGCAGGGATGTGGCTGGCGGAAAGAATCTGGGAACCAACCCTCCCCTCGATTCTCAATCGCAACGGCTGCCTCTACACATTCCTCGATGAAGCGCATTTCAGCGCCGCCGGACTCCCCTCAGAAGAGATATGGGGTTTATTCAGGTCTGAAGACCGGGGAAAAACCACCCTCATCTTCCCCATCGATAAAATCCTCCGTTACTATATACCCTTCGAATTGGCGGAAAAAACCCACGAAGAATTAGAACGGAGGCGGAATTCCGGAGTCTATCTGATTACTTATGGAGATGACGGCGAAAAGTTCGGCGGCTGGCCCGACACCAAAAAATGGGTCTACCAGGACGGCTGGCTTGAAAGCTTCCTGAGCGCCATTGAAGCGAGTGATTCGGTGAATATGCTCCTCCCCCGCGAAGCCATCGCAACGCATCAGCCCAAAGCCGATATATACCTTCCCTGCGCATCCTATGAAGAGATGGGGGAATGGACCCTCCCCGCCCAAACTCAAGTCGACCTGCATCACCTTAAGAACAATCTGGAACGGGCGGATATGGGGTCCCGCGTGCTCCCGTTCATTCGAGGGGGGTTCTGGCGCCAGTTCTTAGCGAAGTATCCCGAATCCGCCCGAATTTACCGCCGCATGCTCCGGGTGAGCGATAAAGTGGACAAGCTGGAGCAATATAAATACCCGGATGCGGTCGATGCCCGCCGAGCCCTGATGAAAGGGCAGGCAAATGACGCCTATTGGCACGGGGTCTTCGGCGGTGTATACCTCCCACACCTGCGATTCGCGGTCGAAAGGGAATTAATCGCCGCCGAAAACATCTGCGACCGCGCTTATAAACCATCAGGCGAACAGGACAAATACGAACCTGCCGCCCTGACATTGGAAAACGATTCACTGCGATGCGGAGTGACGCCCCATTCGGGCGGGGCGGTATCATCGATTGATATCCGCTCAGCCGGGATTAACCTGATCAACACTTTTGCCCGCCAGCTTGAACCCTACCATACACGCCTCTTAGAAACCGAAGCTGACGACCAAAATAACCAGGATGAACATAAGAGCATCCACGACCGTTTGGTGGTCAAGGAAGAGAATCTAACGGAAAAACTGACGGTGGACTCCAATCCCCGTTTCTGTTTAATCGACCGTTTCTTGAAACCCGATTTCACTCTGGAAGCTCTAACCTATAACCGCAAAGTTGAGGCGGGTGATTTCGCCGGATCAAACTACGAAATCGCCTCGACCGATGAACATCGAATCACACTTCAGCGTCTCGGCTTGGTGAACGAACGAGAACTGCGCTTGACGAAAGAAATCACCCTGGATCCCGATAGTATGCTGCTGAGAGTTGAATACTGTCTTGAAGGCGATTTTGCGGATTCAACTGATATCATATTCGCTCCCGAATTCAATATCAATCTTTTAGCGGCGGATGCGCCCGACCGCTATTTCCTGCTGGACGGCGAGCGTTTCGATGGTAACAATCTCGGGAGCATAGGCAACCGGCGCGTCGTTCAAACCCTTTCACTGGTCGACGATTACCTCCGCCTCAGTGTCAATCTCGAAGCTGTTCCCACCCCTCGATGGATCTGGTATCCCATCGAAACTATCTCCCTATCCGAAGGGGGGATCGAAAGGGTCTATCAAGGCAGCGCCATCCATCCTACCTGGGAATTGGGGGAATTGCAATCGCAGAACCCCGTCATCACCTTAACAATAAAATCCTGGAAACCCGTAATTTAACAAAGCATCATAATTACGCATTATCATCAATAATGTTATTCCCGCGAAAGCGGGAATCCAGTCAATAAAATAAATTCACAACTGATTAAGCAGATGAAACGGATAAGTGAGCTAAAACATCTGCTTAATTACCTTAATCCGCTGTGAAATGCTCCGTTTTTCATCAAAATATGTTCTGTCGACTCTCCGCAGTCGACAACAAAGGCATGTATATTAGGAACATAGCGTCGAGTGTGGAGACTCGACGCCACATATAATAGCGCCATAATTGCATTTTCGGACAGACTGTTTGTGGTGAATAGTTCGCCAGTGGACAAACTTCACTGCATTCAAAAAAAGATTCCTGTCAATTCGGAATGGTGATTAACAACAAACCCATAGCCTATAGCCCATAGCCTAAAGCCAATTTAAGGATTAAATTAATGCCCAAACCAAAACCCGCTTTCACCTTCGTTTTACATACTCATCTGCCTTATGTGCTTTATCATGGAACCTGGCCCCACGGCACCGATTGGCTTTACGAAGCGTCGGCTGAATGCTATCTCCCCTTGTTGAACGCCTTCTATCGCTTGCATCGAGAGGGCATTCCCCCCAAAGTCACCATCGGACTATCGCCGGTGCTGACCGAACAGCTCGCCAGCCCCATATTCGTCGCCGGGCTCATCAGTTACCTGAACGAACGGCTCGAAGCCGCCGATAAGGATATCATCGAATTTACCAACACCGGTCAATACGATATGCTCAAGCTGGCGGTTATGTGGCGCAGGTATTATCGAGAGATACTCGAATCGTTCGATAACGATTACCACAAGAACATCCCCGCCGCCTTTCGCAAACTTGAGGATGAAGGGGCGCTGGAAATCATAACCTGCGCCGCCACTCACGGCTACCTCCCGCTTCTGGGGCTCGACCGATCCATAAACGCTCAACTCAAGCAGGCGGTCGCTTCACATAAAACTCATTACGGCAAACCGCCCCGGGGAATCTGGCTGCCTGAAAGCGCTTACAGGCCCGGATATGATTGGAAGACACCGGTTGAAAGCGATATTCCTTCGGGCTTCAGATCAGGTTTGGAAACACTTTTATCCGCCGAGAACTTGCGCTATTTCTTCGTCGATACCGACCTTTTGAAAGGGGGCGAAGGAGTCGATGTCTACCTCGAACGCTTCCCCGGCTTGAAAGCGCTGTGGGAACGGATGGAAGCCGCCCGGGCCAAACTGCCGAAGGATGACCGTCAGCGAACTCATCACCGCCCCTATTGGGTGGCAAACGATTACGGCGATTCCCTGCCGACCGCGGTTTTCGTCCGCGACCCCGACACCGCCCTGGTGGTATGGTCGGGCGAACACGGCTATCCCGGGGACGACAACTATTTGGAATTCCACAAGAAACGCTTCCCCAACGGTCATCGGTACTGGAAAGTGACTTCCTCCAAAGCCGACCTCGCCGATAAGATGCTTTATCATACCGATGATGTCGCATCAAGAATCGATGAGAATGCAGACCATTTCGTCAGTCTGGTGGAAAACAGCCTTGCCGCATCGGCGGAAAAGCTTGTAGTCCCGCCTATTTTGGTAGCCCCTTTCGACACTGAACTCTTCGGACATTGGTGGTTTGAAGGTCCCCGCTGGATAGAATCAGTGATTCGTAAAATGCACCATCGAGGAAAAGTCCAACAGATTACCGCCGGCGAATACCTGGAAAATTATCCCCCGGATGAGGCCATCACTATGCCCGAAGGTTCCTGGGGGCAGGGCGGCTTCCACTGGATATGGCTGAATGATGATACCCACTGGACCTGGAACCACCTCTATCAGGATGAAATAATTATGACGGAATTGGTCGATAAGGCTCAGCACAGCGGCAATCTTGATGTCAAACGGATTCTGCAGCAGTTGGGGAGAGAACTGCTGTTGGAACAGGCTTCCGATTGGCAGTTCCTGATTTCAACCTGGTCTGCGCGGGACTACGCTGAAGCCCGCTTCGCCGAACATCATCAAAGATTCGTTCAAATCGCCGAAACCGCCCGCAAAGCCTTGAAAGGCGAAGAAATCTCCTCCGAAGAATGGAATTATCTGAAAGCAGTGGAGGATTCGGACCCCATCTTCCCCGATATTGACCCCGGCATCTGGATGTGATTAAAGTTATTGCGGTTTTTCATATTATTCTTATCCTAATTGCTTTAATAGCCCAGCGATTTATCGCTGGGAATAATGGTTGGAGAGATTTCATTCCACTTC
>JABMRZ010000180.1 GCA_013202315.1 Candidatus Tariuqbacter arcticus
TAGCCAGTGAATAACAGCCTTTTTCTCAGAGAACTTAACAGATAAACCTTAATCACAATGGAGATATCCAATGCGCCCCATTCTATCGCTATTAACAAGTATTATACTTGTATTTAGCGCTCTACAGGCTGGAATTCCCGATGAAAATGACCAGCAGTTCAAAGCCTTTGAAGACTCTCTCAAATCCTTAATCCAAGCGGGAAACTATGAACTGGCGACGAAGATATATTGTAGCAGATTAATGGAAGATTCCGCAAACTTTGACCAATTATACAATTTGAATTTTGGACCAGAGTCTCCTGAAGAAGGTTACAAGTATCTGATGAAGGTATTGGAATTATATCCCGATTTTATCGGCACTGAAGCAGGTTTGATTTATTGCTGCTTCGAATTGAACGATTTGAAGTGTATGAAAAAACACCTCATCGCCCTGCACGATAAAAGTGGCATGGGTGATTTCATTGAAGAATATAATCGAAATATGCTCGCCACTGTGGAACCGGACGCTATCATCTTCACTAATGGGGATAATGATACCACTCCTGCTCTCTATTGGCAGTATATTCACGGCTTCCGAAAGGATGTATCCATCGTCAATCTTTCCATGCTGAATAAACCCGGTTATATCAAGCGTTTCAAACACAACGACCCTCAAGTCCCTATGAGCTTCTCCGATGAATACATCGATGAACACCTGGACCCCGTAGATACAACTACGATTGGCGAACGATATTTGCCAGAAGGGAAGAAATGGGTTTCGATTGAAACTCCCGAAGGTGCATATGAATGGGAGATCCCAGCCACCAAACACTACGATTCACTGGGTAGCGACGCTTCTGAGAAAAACGCCCTGCGGGTACAGGATATAATGGTAATGGACATTATGCGCACCAATCAGGGGAAAAGACCCATATATTTCGCAATCACCTGTTCCAATGTGAATCTTATGGGATTGAAAGACTATCTGACTATGGATGGATTTGCTTTCCGCCTGCTTCCGGAAAAAAGGGGGGCTATCGACCCGGAAAAACTGCGTATAAATCTCTTTGAAAAATTCAAATATAACGCCTGCATCAATTTTAACAGCGTTACTCACTGCACCCGTGAACCTTGGTACCGAGGACCTCTATATCCTATGATTAAAGGCGAAAAGAAACTAGCGCAGAATTATCGCAGCGCCTTTCTTCAGCTCGCATATTATTATTATCAACAGGATGAAGCGGGCATCGAACCCAAACCGAACACCGCTTTGGAAAAACAATATGCCCAATTCAATGAACTCTCTTCCAAAGCCAAAATGTATTTGTGCCTGAAATGTATGGGAAAATGTATCCCTGATAGTTCAATACCCTGGACCAATGAAAATATCGTGATTCAAGTCGGCAGGATTTATTCCGACAAAGAGTATTTTTCCGACGCCGTCGATTATTTCAAAAAAGCCCTGGAAATGAACAGCAATCTTCCGGCGGCGCATTTCCTGTTGGGACAAGCATATATTTCCCTTGGTAATGAAGAATCAGCGCGTATGGAATACGAAATATTGAAAACAATGGATGCGGATATGGCGGAAAAGCTGTTGGATATTATTGATTAATTATCGATTGTATATTTTGCATATTGTTATAGGTGAATAGAAATGCATTTAGAAAAAATCGGCGTTCTCGGCTGTGGTTTAATGGGAGCGGGCATCGCCCAAACCGCCGCCCGGGCTGGATTCCCCACTATAGTCAGGGAAATCGACCGGGAATTACTGGACAAAGGAATTGATAGAATCTTCGCTTTCATCGATAAAGGCATCGCTCGCGGAAAGACAACCGTCATCGAACGCCGCAAAGTGAGTAATCATTTAGCCGGCGCTATTGAAATGGAAGACCTAACGGATTGCGATATCATAATAGAAGCCATCCCCGAAAACCTTGAGTTGAAAAGGGAAATGTTCAGAGCATTGGACAATATGGTGGGAGTGGACACCATCTTCGCTTCCAACACCTCTTCACTGAAAATCGCCGATATAGCATGCGCCAGCAAGCGAAAGGATAAATTCATCGGAACGCACTTTTTCAATCCGGTGCCGCTGATGAAGTTAGTGGAAGTTGTGCGCACCGAAGACACTTCCGATGAAACTTTCGATGCGGTGATGGATTTCATCTTGGCGATCGACAAAGTCGGAGTCGCTTGTGTAGACACTACCGGCTTTGTGGTCAACCGGCTGTTGACACCTTATTTATTGGACGCTATCCGCGCCTTTGAAGCGGGCATCGCTTCAGTGGAAGATATCGACAATGCGGTAACGCTGGGATTAGGATATCCTATGGGACCGCTGACACTGATCGACTTTATCGGTCTGGACACTGTGCACCACATTGCTGGAATTATGACCGGGGAATTCCGCCTTTCGCAGTATGAATCGCCCCGGCTGCTGCGATTGATGGTGGAGAAGGGGTGGTATGGCAAGAAGAGCAAAATCGGTTTTTACGATTATTCTACAGAACAACCAACGCCGAATGATTCTGAATTGAAAAAAATTATACAGGAGTGAAAGTGAATTATGGAAACTCTCAAATGGATTCAATCCAAACGCACTGAGATTCTTGAAACCGCAGGCAAGTATGGTGCGTTTAAAGTCCGTATATTCGGTTCAGTTGCTCGCGGTGAAGCAAAAGCTGATAGCGATATCGACATTTTAGTCGAACTGGAAGAAGGACGAAGTCTGCTGGATTTGGGCGGTCTGCTGATGGATTTGCAGGATTTATTGGGGCAGGAGGTTAATGTCTTAACCGAAAATTCCCTGCATTGGTACATTCGCGAAAAGGCGCTTAAGGAGGCTGTCCTGTTATGAAGGATGACAAACTTTATCTAATACACATATTAGAGTGTATTGAGAGAATTGGACAATATGTAACTGAAGGGCGACAGTCATTCATGACTTCTACCATAATTCAGGATGCTGTCATTCGTAATCTTCAAGTTTTGGCTGAGTCAAGCCAAAGGATTTCAAAGAAAATGAGATCAAAATATTCTGAAGTTGATTGGCGCGGTCTTGCAGGATTCAGGAATATACTGACACACAATTATCTTGGTATTGACTTTGAACGATGCTGGAAAATAATTGAAAGCGATATTCCAAAACTTAAGGTTGAAATAATGAAGATGCTTGAAGAAGAGTAAATGATGAAAAGTGCAGCATATCATCTTTTACAATTTTCGTGCCTCTGCACCTCTGCAGTGAATAAGTATTAGTGTTTATTAATGTTCATTCGCGGTTAATTATATATTATCGCATATATACATATAATAATAGAAAGGGAATCGCTATGGAATTCCGTGAACCTTTAAGCGAACTGATACATTGTCCCCTCGATTTCACCAAGGGCAAGAACTTCCCCCCGCCGGAACGCATCAAGATATACGATTCCACCCTGCGGGACGGCGAACAGATGCCGGGGGTGGCGTTTTCGCCGGGACAGAAGTATGAACTCGCTAAAGCCCTGTCCGATATCGGGGTGGATATTATGGACTTGGGCTTCCCCATGGCGGCGCTTTCCGACCGGCATGCGCTTCAGTTAATCGTCCAGGGCAAGCGCAGAGGCGAAATCCGGGAAGATGTCGAGCTATTGGTGATGTGCCGTTCCAACCCCAAGGATATCGATGTTACTATCCAAACCCTGGAAGCGATTAATGTTGACATCAACGACATCACCTTTTTCATCTTCACTTCCGGTTCAGACCTGCATCTGAAGTATAAGATTGGACCGACTTTATTGAAAATAATGGGCAGGGATCAATCGGAATGGCTCGATTTGCCGGTGGAATTCTACCGCGAAGCCAACCTTAAAATGATGTGCGACGCCATACGCTACGCCTGCGATAGGGGAGTGAAGTCGATAGAATTCGGAGGGGAAGACGGTTCCCGCGCCGACCTCGATTACACCATCGAGCTCGCTAAAGCTGGCTATGCAGCCGGGGGCACCCGTTACAGTTACCCTGATACTGTGGGATGCTTCACTCCGGAAGGGGTGGATTATTATATCCCCCGCATTGTCAACGAGTTTCCGGGGAAGGATTTTGTAGTCCACTTTCATAACGATTTCGGCTTAGCCGGGATCAACACGCTGCGAGCTATGAGTCATGGGGCTAATGTCCCCACCTGCACGGTCAACGGTATGGGCGAGCGGGCGGGGAACGCCCCTCTGCACGAAGTGGTGGTGGGATTGAAACTGCTTTATGGAGTGACGCTGCCTCACTTTAAATATGAAAAACTCCGCGAATTGCGCAAGATAGTGGAAGAATATTCGGGGATACCGGTTTCTATCAATACACCAATTATTGGTGAGGGTGTATTCAGGCATGAATCCGGCATCCATACCGCCGGGCTGTTAATCGACAAGTCCATTTATCAGGTTATCGACCCGGAATTGGTGGGCGCGGAAATCATATATATCTTCGGCAAGCACAGCGGTTTGGGTGCGGTCAAATCGGTGCTGGAGAAACCCATATACCGCGATGGATTAGCCAGGGACGGCGTGGAAGTTACCGATGAATTAATCGAAGCGGTTACCCTGTTCGTAAAGGACGCCCGCCAGAAGCGCACCCGTTCGGACAGCTTCGTCAATATCACCGACGCTTTCTATCGGGAATACCAGCGGCTGGGGATTGGCGAATTGAGGCTGGTCGAATTGGCTTCCACCATCGGGCGGTTGATGAAGGAAGGGCTGTTCATTCCGAAGTTGAATGATGAAGACGAGAAATAGTTGCGAGCTGCGAGTTGCGGGTTGCGAGTTACGGGTTGCGAGTTACGGGTTGCGAGTGTCGAGTTCACCACCGAGGCACAGAGGCACGGAGAATAATCAGAATCCTTTGTGATTCTTTATGTTTTTTAGTTTGTCTGACAATACGATTTTGTCGCCATTTTGTGTGGCGTCGAGTCTCCGCACTCGACGCTATGTTGCTAATATATAAGCAGTTACTGTCGACTGCGGAGAGTCGACAGCACACATTTTTTGGCGCTGCCACTATTCTCGGACAGACTGTTTGTGGTGAAAAATGAATCA
>JABMRZ010000181.1 GCA_013202315.1 Candidatus Tariuqbacter arcticus
AAACAAAAAATCTATCCATACAAAACAGCGAGCAACCAATAAATCCTCTTCCCGAACGGTCGGGACAATTTTGAATGAAAATTAGGTATGGATTCCCGCTAAATGCATGCGGGAATGACAGCCCCCTAAATCCTAAATCCTATTTTCAATGTAAATTATGTCCCAATACGCCATCGAGGTGAATAATTTGTCCAAGCGGTTCGGCAAATTCACCGCCGTCGACCATATCAGCTTCACCGTTGACAAAGGTGAAATCTTCGGCTTCCTCGGTTCAAACGGCGCCGGGAAATCCACCACCATCAGAATGCTCTGCGCCCTGCTCAATTCAACATCAGTGACCGCTGAAGTCGCCGGTTTCGATATCGACCGCCAGCCGGAACAGGTAAAACGCCAAATCGGGTATATGTCTCAAAAGTTCTCCCTCTATCAGGATCTTACGGTTGAAGAAAATATGACCTTCTTCGGCGGCGTCTATGGATTATCAAACGCTCGCTTGAAGGAACGGATGAATTGGGTATTGAAGATGGCGGGGCTCAAGGGAAAAGAACATCGCTTGACCGCCGATTTCCCCGTTGGCTGGAAACAGCGCTTGGCTCTGGGATGCGCAGTCCTTCACCAGCCGAAGATTGTCTTCCTCGATGAACCCACCGGCGGAGTGGACCCCGCTTCCAGGCGAAACTTCTGGGAATTGATTCATTCTCTTTCCCAACAGGGGGTTACAGTTTTCGTCACCACTCATTACCTCGATGAAGCCGAATACTGCAGCAGCATAATGCTCATCCACGCCGGTAAATTAATCGCCGGAGGCAGCCCGGATGAATTGAAAAAAAAATACATTCCCAACCCTATGCTGGAAGTGGAATGCAACCGGGTATTTGAAGCCTTGGAAATCTTCAGTGATACCGATTGGGTGCGCGAAATCTCACTCTTCGGAACTTACTTACACATCAGCGTCATAGATAAACCATCGGCTGTATCTCATATTCAAAAAACGCTTTCAAGCCGGGGAATTAAACTATACCGAATAGATGAAATAATCCCTTCTTTGGAGGATGTCTTCCTCCATCTGGTGGATGATAATCCATAAGAATGCTTCTCTGTACTACTGATGCCAAAAATGCTTAACCGCATTAAACCCATAATAAAGAAGGAATTCAGGCAGATTACCCGCGACCGGGGTTCATTCGCCGTCCTATTATTCATCCCCGCTTTTATGCTGATGATGTTTGGATATGCGCTCAATTTCGATGTCAGACATATTAAAATAGCCGTATGCGACCGCGATAAAAGCCGCTTGAGCCGGGAATTCATCAATAACTTCATCCAGTCCGAATACTTCGACCTGGCTTATTATCTTGACGATGAAGATGAAATCGATCGATTGATGGCAGCCGAGCGAGTTAGAGTAGCGCTGGTGATTCCCCCTGATTTCTCCCGTTTGCTCCACACTGGGAAAGATGCGAAGGTTCAGATTATTGTGGACGGCGCTAACGCCAGCGCCGCCGCAACCACTATCGGATATGTCAATATGGCGGTCCAAGACTATTCCGAAAAAATAACTGCCAGAGAACTCCTCCACAGCGGATTCACCGGCGAACTACAACCGATCGATTTTCGACCCCGAATCTGGTACAATCCCGAATTGCTGAGTATCAAATTCCTTATCCCCGGCTTAATCGGATTCATTATGATGATAATGGCGGTGGTATCGACTGCCCTGTCGGTGGTCAAGGAAAAGGAGCGGGGCACTATGGAACAGCTGATTGTGTCCCCGCTGAAGCCGGTGGAACTGATAATAGGCAAAACAATACCTTTCCTCTGCATCGCCCTAACAGCCACTCTGGTGATTTTAATTGTGGGATATGCTCTGTTCGGTGTTGTGGTTAAGGGCAGCTTTTTACTGTTGGGGGGGGTTACTCTATTATTCCTGATAGGTTCGCTCGGACTGGGGCTCTTGATTTCCACCATCGCTGAAACTCAGCAGGTCGCTTTTATGATGTCCCTTTTGATGACTTTCCTGCCCACATTCCTGTTATCGGGCTTCGTTTTTCCCATCAGGAATATGCCGGTTGCCATTCAAGCGGTGACCTATTTCGTTCCGGCGCGGTATTTCTTAGAGGCTCTGCGCAGTATTATCCTTAAAGGGGCGGGTTTATCGGCATTCTGGGAACAAATTGTGTTCCTGATTATATTCGCCGTTTTAACTATTACCTTTAGTTCCTACCGCCTAAGCAAAGAATTGACCAGATGATCAGTGATCAATGAAAACAATATTGCACATAATACGCAAGGAATTTCTCCAGCTTTCGCGAGACCGCCGGTTCTTGATAATGACCATTGTCCCCCCGGTCATCCAACTGATAATCTTGGGCTACGCCGCCAATCTGGATGTGAAAAACCTTCCCATCATAGTATGCGATATGGACAATTCCCGGATGAGTCGGCAGCTCATTGATGATTTCCATAATTCCGGCTATTTCACCCTTGAAGGATATGTCGAAAAAATTCAAATGGTGGATAACTACATCGACAACGGAGACGCGGCGATGGCGGTTGTTATCCCCCGCGGCTTTGAAAGAAAGTTAACCGCCGGAGAATCGCCCCGGCTTCAGCTTATCGTTGACGGCGCTGAATCCAATTCCGCCTCCGTCGGCTTGAACTACGCTTCTATGATTGTGGCGAAATTCTCGCAGAAGATAATCATCGAACGCTCTCAAAGCTTGGATTCCAATAGCTTTAAACCGATTAGAGTCAATCCTGAAATACGAGTCTGGTATAATCCCGAACTTAAAAGCCGCAATTTCATGGTTCCGGGCGTGCTGGCTCTATTGTTAATGGTGATAACTATCATTCTAACCTCCCTCGCTATCGTGAAGGAAAAAGAAATCGGCACCATCGAACAACTTATTGTAACCCCCATTAAACCCGTTCAATTGATTATCGGCAAACTCACCCCATTTTTCATCATAGCCGTTCTTGATATCATCCTTGTGCTGATGGTGTCATATTTCTGGTTCAGGGTTCCCATCAAGGGAAATTTATTCCTTCTGTTCGGATTATGTATGATATTCCTATTGAATACCCTCGGAATAGGGCTCTTCATTTCGACCATTGCGCGCAGTCAACAACAGGCGATGATGACCGCGGTCTTCTTCTTTATGATGCCGATGGTGTTCCTATCGGGATTCGTCTTTCCCATCGAAAATATGCCCCCGATTATCCAGCACATCACCTATCTCCTGCCCTTAAGATATTTCTTCGTGATAGTCAGAGGATTATTCTTGAAAGGGGTCGGGCTGTTTGAACTCTGGGATGAAGCGCTGATACTGCTCATATTTGGCATCGCAATTTTGTCCCTCAGCGCCCTACGCTTTCAAAAGAAGCTGAATTGATTGTTAATTAGGCGTTTACCTTGTGAAATCGACAAAATATTGTCGATCCTCTGTACAGCGGACTATTTTTTTCAGAATCATTACTTCATTACTTCATTACTGTGAATCTGTCAATTTCGATTTTCGGATTTCGGTTCTCGGTTTTCAAATCCACAATTTTGCATTTTTAATTCTTAATTTTTAATTTCACTGAGGGTTTATCTTGCAATAATTAGCATTTATCCAGCCTCTTTTGTATATTAATTCAAAGGTTATGAAACACATACTACTGATTACTGACTACTGAATAAACACATAGGGAAAATCGGTTTTCAAATCCATAATTTTGCATTTTTAATTCTTAATTCTGAATTCCTGATAGAATATGACCGAACAAAAACGCAATATTATCAAAATCTGTAATAGTTGATTTGGAATCTACAATTATAGTAAAGATAAAGATTTAATCTATGCGGAGGTGTAATGAAATCGCTCATTTTATCACTCATTATTTCAATATTTGTTCTTTTCAACCAAGCTTTTTGTGTTGAAAGAATGACGATTGCGGTAATGGAGTTAGAAGTCAAGGGCGGGTTATCGGCGAATGAAGCGTCAATTTTGACCGAGAAGGTGCGAGAAGCCTTATTCCATACCGGGAAATATACGGTATTAGACAGGTCTTCAATGGATGAAATACTCAAAGAATTTGGATTGTCTCAATCCGGCTGCACCTCAGTTGAGTGTATCGTCAATGTGGGTCGAGTGTTAAGCGCGCAAAATATGGTTGCAGGATATATCGGAAAAATCGGCACCACCTATTCAATGGCTTTACGAATAATAAATGTGGAAACGGGTGAAATAATCAATATGGCGACGGTCGATTGTCCGGGATGTCAATTGGAACAGGTCGCGGCGAATACTCCCAGGGACGCGGTAAGGAAATTGCTGGGTGAACCTGTAGAGGAAAAGCCCGGGAAGTTGCCAGCCAAAAAGCGAAAATATATGATAGCTATTGGTATTGATCATATTGGAGGTTTTAATGCCTGGGGTGGTATAATTTATGTTGGCTATAAGTTTACCCCCAATTTCGCTTTAATAGCTGAATATGTAAATCTTAATCTTGTTTTTAAGACTGAAGGTACTGTTATTACTGAAGACACCTTGATAGGTACATCATATCAAATCTATGACACTGGTGACCCTTTAAATGCATTAATGATCACACCTCGATTTTATAAAAAAATCAGTGGAAACCACTTGTGGGGTTTTTTACAAGTCAAATTTGGTGTATTTTGGGTTAAGATGCACGTTGTTAAACAAGACTTTTGGAGTATTAATATAAATATTTATGATGATACATCAACAATGTTTGGTGTATCCCCCGGATTAGGTTTTCATTTATTCAATGAAAAATTTATATCCATAAATGCAGAGTTTGGTTATTATGTTATAGAAAAGTATGATTTTGAATTAATGGGTTTTTCCGATTATGTAGACTATTCCGGTTTCAGTTCATCTCTGAATGTGGTGTTTTCTTTCTAATATGATATTTTGGGATTATTTTAACATAATGACTTCAAAGCAACGCAATAAATGGCTTGAGAGCCTGAAAAATACAACTGTAAAACACCCCCAGCGAAAATCCGATTTCAAAACCGAATCCGGTCTGCCCATTGAACCGCTCTACGAACCAGACCCCGCCTTCGACTATGATGAAAAACTGGGCTATCCCGGTTCCTATCCCTTCACTAGAGGCATTCACCCCAATATGTATCGAGGGCGCTTGTGGACGATGAGGCAATATGCCGGCTTCGGCGATGCCTATGAATCCAATATCCGCTACAAATACCTGATGCAGAAAGGGCAGACCGGATTATCCGTCGCCTTCGATCTGCCAACCCAAATGGGATATGACAGCGACCATCCCTTATCTGAAGGAGAAGTCGGCAAAGTGGGAGTGGCGATTGATTCCCTGCTGGATATGGAAACCCTGTTCAACGAAATACCGCTGGAAAAGGTCAGCGTTTCTATGACCATCAATGCCACCGCCCCCATAATCCTGGCGATGTATATCGCCGCCGCCAAGAAGCAGGGCGCTGATATTAATAAACTCAACGGCACGGTGCAGAATGATATCTTAAAAGAATACATCGCCCGCGGCACCTATATCTTTCCCCCCCGTCCTTCGATGAAATTGATAACCGACCTTTTCGCCTACTGCCATGAAAATCTCCCCCTGTGGAATACCATTTCCATTTCCGGTTATCATATCCGCGAAGCGGGCGCTACCGCCGTTCAAGAAATCGCCTTCACCCTTGCTAATGCGGTGGAATATGTTAAAGCGGCGCTTGAAGCCGGATTGGAAGTCGATGAATTCGCCCCCCGCCTGGCATTCTTCTTCAATGCGCATAATAATCTGCTGGAAGAAGTGGCGAAATTCCGCGCCGCTCGGAGAATTTGGGCGCGGATAATGAAAGAGCGCTTCAACGCAGAAAACCCCCGATCGATGATGCTCCGGTTTCACACTCAAACCGCCGGTTCCACCCTGACCGCCCAACAGCCGCTGAATAACGCCATTCGCGTGGCGGTTCAAGCCTTAGCCGCAGTCCTGGGCGGAACCCAGTCCCTCCATACCAATTCGTTCGATGAAGCGATTTCACTCCCCACCGAAGATGCGGTTACCCTAGCGCTCAGGACTCAGCAAGTCATCGCCTATGAATCCGGTGCGGCGGATGTAGTCGATCCGCTGGCAGGCTCGTATTATGTCGAAAATCTCACCGATAGAATGGAAGCGGAAGTGATGTCTCTAATGTCGGAAATTGATGAAATGGGCGGGGCGCTGAGTGCCGTTGAAAATGGATACTTCGCCGGACAAATTGCCAAAAGCGCATATAATTATCAAAAGATGATAGAATCGGACGAAAAAATTGTGGTGGGACTGAATAAATTCGCCGAAACCGATTCTATCAAACCGAAACGATTGCATATCGATAAGACTATCGAAGAAAAACAAACCGCTAAACTTAAACGGCTTCGCAGCGAACGAAACGATGATGAAGTCCGCCGGATTCTCAACGATATATCCGACGCCGCTCAAAACCACCAGCCTTTAATGCCCTTATTCATAGAGGGAGCCGAATGTATGGCTACTCTGGGCGAAATGTCCGATGCCCTGCGCAATGTCTTCGGTGAATATGACAGAATGTATATATAAGAAATAAGATATAAGAAGAGTGTATCATTATAGCTTTATCAAAAACCGCACCCATATTAGTCATTCCGGCTTGTCCGGAATCGGCTGGTACGACTATTTATATGCCGATTCTGGAC
>JABMRZ010000182.1 GCA_013202315.1 Candidatus Tariuqbacter arcticus
CTTTGTAAGTCTATATAAAACATAATATAATACGATATTCTGCCAGAAAAACCACGAATTTTTGTATTATGGTATTAAAAAAGATATAAGGAGTCTATTCAATGCCCAAGTATTTTTTTCTGCTGCTGATAATTTTAACAGTTGCGGCGAATGGCGCACCAATCGGAGGGATCCACGCGGTGAATAAGCCTGCATTCAGGCAGCCTGCTGATGGAGATTCATTCCAAATAGCGATGGAAAAAGAATTGCTGGGCTGGGGCGATTCATTGAAGACCGGGCATAACGGTTTTATGGGGATTTTATTTCAAGATGGCAGTTTAGTTAAAATGGCGGGGAATACTGAAATCAAACTCGCTGTTCCCCAAGATGAAACAACCCTCAGGACAATCAATATGAAGTTCGGTGATTTATGGGCGAATATTATGCGGGCGGACAAAGGATTTGTAGTTAAAACGCCTTCATCGGTGGCAGCGGTTAAAGGGACGAAATTCTGGATTATGGTCACTCCCAGCGGCGATTCGCGGCTGTTGTGTCAGGAGGGGCTGGTGGATTTCCTGAACACTGTTTCAGGCGAGCGAATGTTCATCGCCGCCGGGCAGATGTGTTACTCAGGGATGGATGGTAGATTGGAAATAACTGATGTTCATCCTGAAGAGGAAGGCGGCGAAGAACCGTCACCGGAATATGTGCCTCATCCTGAGCCGGAAGGGGGCGAGCCTGAAGGTCCATTAGAACCTCAAGGTGGTCCGGGGGGCGCTTCGCCCCCGCCTTCACAACCTTCAGGCGTTGGTGGTGGACCGTCTTGGGAAATGAACGGCGCGGTCGGCGCTGCGGCGATTTATGGGGTTAATTATCAGTATTTCAGTTTGCGCCCGGACATTTCCATCCGGAAGTTCGGTATCGGGCTCGACCTCGCCTTTTATTTCGACAGCGACGGCAATATTCGGGAGGAAGACTGGGATGAGGGGGGGGATTACATTGATAAAATATATTATTTACGCTATGGTAAGCCTGGTGAGCCTTTCTATATTCGTGCAGGGTCGCTTTCACCCATAACTTTAGGCTATGGATTGATTATGAAGCGGTATACCAATGCTATTGAATGGCCTCAGGTTCGCCGAATTGGAATGCAGGCGGAAGTCCGTCGGGGGACTTTCAAATTTGAGGGTTTAATCAATAATTTCCGCGAGTTGGATACCCCGGGGTTGTTGGGCGGTAGGCTGACATATGAAACCCGTTTGATGCTCCCGCTAGTTATAGGGGGGACTTTGGTAGTGGATGGCAATCAATATTTAGGCGTCAAGGATGATGATGACGACGGAGTGCCCAACCAATGGGATATGTTCCCCGGAAAGAATGATGGAAATCACATCGGTGAACTCCGGGATAATTTGGATCCCGAAGATATTGAGTTTTTAATCGGTTCCGGAGATCTTCCAGATATCAACAACCCGCCGCCGAATGTGAGCGATTGGGAAGAGCCGTTCGCCGAATGGGGGGTGGATATTGGGATTCCATTAATACGCACGAAGTCGATGAATCTGTGGGTGTATGCGCAAATGGCGCAAATTGTTGATTATGGGCGGGGATATGCGGTACCCGGGGTAATGTTCAACCTTGGACCTTTTAGAGCAGGCGCGGAATACCGGGTTTTCGACAGCGAATTCATGGCTGAATTCTTCGATATGGCTTATGAGACGGAAAGGGTTCAATGGGATGAAGAGGAGGATACTCTTATAACTAAGGAGGATAGACTGGATGGACTGCCTTCCGCCCAAGGCTATTACGCTGAAGTTGGTTTGAACTTGTTCGATTTTATGGATATTTTCGGCGCATATCAGAATATGTCTTATGGAGGGGGCATTCCCGGCGAATCGGTGTATGCGAGCGGGACATTGAATACAAGTTTCATACCCAAAGTTGAATTGGCGGAGGCTTATTATCAACAGCCTAATGTGGATGAGATATTCAGCGCTAAATCGGATGGCACCGTTATCGGCTATCGTGTCGGCATTGGTATGGGCGCCGGGGTTACTTTAATTTACGACAATAAGACCATATATTACAACGGTGAACCCAATAGAATAATGACCATTGAAACGGCGATATCGTTTTGATACAAAAAACCGTGAACCGTGAACAGAAAGTCTCAAGTCTCGTGTCTCATGTCTCAAGAAAAAATGTCGCATCTTTATGAATTGGACCGGGCTTAGTGAAATTTAAACCACAGTTCGATACAATTTTTCGCAATAGGTTTATTTTTTAAATTGTATAAATTTAATTAGATAATAAACAGAGGAGACAGACACAATGGGGGAGGAGATGAATACCCAGCCTAAAAAGAAGGTTATGGTCGTTGAAGACGAGGAAAGTGTGCGCGAATTGATGTGCGATATCTATGTTACCGGCGGTTATGATGTCGAAGCCGCCGCAAATGGTTTGGAAGGGTTGAAATTATATGAAAAATTTCAGCCCGACATTGTAATCACCGATATTAAGATGCCGGAGATGGATGGGATTACTATGGCGCGTGAATTAAGAAAAACATATCCAAAGGTAAAAGTAATATTCGTAACCGGCTGGTTTCAGGAAGAAGCTATTTCCAAACAGCTCAACATCGAACTGCGTCAATGTCCCAAATATCGGTTGATTCAGAAACCCTTTAAAATTGAAACAGTCTGGCGTATGACAGATGAATATCTTGAGGAACAGATGTAATCCAAGACCATAATAAACGATGATGATTATCGCACAGTTCGTTAGATACGCAAGTGGCAGCCGGTGGTCGGTAATCGGTTTAGGATTGATTTATAGTAGATATTTGGCTCTTGGCACTTTTACTTCCTAACCTAGGTCAGCCGGAACCAAATTCGAAATTCGAAAATCAAAATCCGAAACAAATTCAAAATTCAAAATTCAAAACTCAAAACAAATAATAGTTGTAAATTATTATGATATATGATATTACACGGTTTTCTGTTAGAAAAACACGAATTTCAGAATTTATGTAATAATTACCAAATATACCAATATCCAAATATCTTTACCATTTTTTTCGATGTCGGCGCAATGAGCGCCTAATAAAACCCACCATAAGTGTTATCCTCACTATCTCTATCGGCGTTGGCAGGGGTGACGAAGATACCCGGTTTACCGACAATCGGGCATTTAGTTTCGCAGATTCCGCAGCCGATGCAAAGGTCTTCATCCACATAGGGCAGCTTCAATATCCGGCTTTCACCTTCCTTTTCAATCTGTATGATTTTGAATTTTATAGCTTTGTCCGGGGTGGGGCAGTGTTCCTGGCAGACCAGGCAGTCCTCTTCCCTGTAATAGGGGATGCATCTGTTCCGGTCGAAGAATGCCAAGCCCATCTTCGTATTCTGCTTAACTTCCAGCGATAGAAGTTTAATGGCTCCTGAAGGGCAGACTTCTCCGCAAAGAGTGCAGTTGTATTCGCAGTAACCCTGCCGCATTACAGCTACCGGCGTCCACAGTCCTTCCAAGCCGGCTTCGGCTACGGCGGGCTGGAGGCAGGCTCCGGTGGTGGAGCAGATGCTGGTGCATTGTTGACAGCGGAGGCATAAGTCGAGGAATTTATTTTCCCAGACCGCCCCGGGCGGGCGAATGGCTTTTTCGGATGCGTTTATATTCAGGGGAGATGTCCTGTAAAGTCCCATAAGCGCTAATCCACTGGCGGAAGCGGTGATAAATCGGCGGCGGGTGATGTCGAGCTTTGACTTTCCAGGTTCCGGTTTCTTGAAACTGAAATGTATATCCTCTTCCGGGCAGATAAAATAGCAGCTGAGGCATAGAATACATTCGGCTCGGCTGGAAGAGCCGTCTTCCTTTATGGTCCCCATTCTGCATTCGTGGGAACAGAGGATGCAATCGATGCATTTGTCGCCCACCCACCTTCCGAAGCGGCTGAATTTTCCCAATAATCCCAGCAATGCTCCGAGCGGACACAGATTCCGGCACCAGAATCGGCGGGAAAATTTTTCCAAGATGATGATTCCGATGAAGATGAATAGCACGGGCAGTCCCTGGCGAAAAGCCTGCTCTTGGAGGGGGAAGACGCTCCCCTTGAGCGAAACATATATATCGAAGAAGAAATTTCCCATTATGGGAGCGATAGCCAGGTTAGAGATCGCTCCTTCGATTAAGTAGTAGGTTATGGGCAGGAGAGTCAGAGTTGTAGTTCTAGTGATAATCACCAGCGGGTCGAAGAAGAAGATGAATTGAAAGGAAAAAACTGCGCCAATCCCAATCAGAATCAGCAGCATATATTTAAAGTAGTGAAGTTTTTTCCCTTGTTTTTCGCGGTAAGGGGGTTTGATAATGCGGTCGCTGATATCGATAGCAGTTCCCAGCGGGCAGACCCATCCGCAGAAAAATTTTCCCAGAATCACCGCTGAGAAGATGGTGATAATCGCCGGCCAGAATTTAAAGATGATTTCCCTGCCCGCCAGCATCACTGAGAGGGCTGACAAAGGATCGATTCGCAGGAAAAAATCGGTGGGGAGGGGGAAATTGAGCGGGTAGCGGTTCCGACTGATCAAAAAGACGAATAATGCCAGAAACAGCAGTTGAGTTATTTTACGAAGGAGATATGCCGTTTTCATTCTATTTTATGTCTCAAGATTTCAAGTCTATGCAGAGCATATTTTCAATTTTTTTCACCGAGCCCAATCCTCGATTTTCAGCTTCAATGATGAATCCGAGTCTTTTGGGAGGGATGCCGAATAATTCGGCGGCGGCGGCGTCTACCGCCACCGGGTCAGTTCCTGCGATAAGTTGACGCATATTATCCACATCTGCGAGGTTTCCGCCCACCGGCCCATTTCGGCGAAGCACCCTGGTGGCGTCGACGATGATGAGGGCGGGTTGAATGACAGTGTTCAAATCGACGATTTTAACATCGAAGTTTTGGTGGATTTTCCCTCGATTGCCGCCGATTATTCCCATTATATTTTTCAACCCTATAGTTAAGCCGGGAAGGCTGTGCTGTTTTAAGATGGGCACATTGATGAGTTTATCCGCATCGAGGGCCGGCTTGTAGAATTTCCATTTTTTCAGGGCGACGCCGTCTTTAATGTCCACATTTCGGAAGAATTTATCGATGACGAAGGACACTTTAGCGCCGGCGTCTTTCGCCGCTTCAGCGATGCCGCTGTTATCATAGCATCTACTGGCGGTGTTGCAGGTATGGTCGAAAACCAGCACTTCGGCAGCGCCTGCTTCAAGGCACAACTTTACGGTTTCGGCGACGACTTCCGGGTGAGTGTTTGCTCCTTGAGGGGGATTTCGGTCCCAGCCGATATTGGGTTTGACCAATACTTTATCGCCCCGGTCGATGAATTTAGACATCCCGCCAAGGGCGTTCACTGCGGTTTTCACCAATTGCGCAGGTTCGCCGTTAGCAACCTTGACCAATTCAGGATTGGCGGGGGTATCAGCGGCGAGAATTTGTCCGCCGGCGGGGAGCAGTGATAATCCTGTTAGTCCGGCTGAAACGGCGAGGAACCGGCGTCTGTTTATAGAAATCATTAAAATAGGGTTTAGGGTTTAGGGGTTAGGGGTTAGTAAGCTGTCATTTTCGCGTTGTTTTGATCGTTCTGGATCATTGTTTTTCTATCGTTTATCTATAATAAACGAACTATGTATTTGCGTATTGGTGTTTTTTCGGTTGGTTTGTAGTCTATCTTTTTCTGGATTCCCGCTTTCGCGGGAATGACAGGATGGGAAGCGATTTTTGAGAATCACTATAAATTAAAAGTAGGCAATCATTTATCGATATTGAAATGAAGGAGTGATGTGAGCGATTCAACTGATTCTACCGACGCCTCGACTCAAAAGAAGAAGCGCGTCTTCGGCAGGACATTCTGGTGCTTGAACGGGATAGAAATGTGGGAGCGGCTGGCTTATTTCGGTATGCGGAGCGTGGTGCCGGTATATATTATGCAGGCTGACAACCCCGGCGGACTGCATTTCACCGCCGCCGATAAGGGGATAATATATCTGTTCTGGTTCCTGTTCCAATCGGTGCTGCCGATGTTCACCGGGGGTTACGCCGACAGATATGGCTACAAAAAGATGATGTTCGTTTCGGTGACGATGAACATCATCGGTTATTTGCTGATGGCGCATTTACGGACATTTCCCGGTTTTTTCGCGGGGGTTTTGGTGCTGGCGAGCGGGACGGCGCTGTTCAAGCCCAGTCTGCAAGGTTCGTTGGCGCAGAATTTGACCAAGGAGAATTCATCGGTCGGATGGGGGATATTCTATTGGGTGGTCAATATCGGGGCGGCGATTGGGCCCTTTATGGCGGATGCGATTTTAGTGGCGGCGTATTCTCACAATCCCGATAGCTTTTTATTCGATATATTCGGCGAGGTTCGTTCGCTTTCTTCCTGGCGTTCATTGTTCATCGCTTCGGCGATCATCACCTCCTTCAATTATTTTATGATGTTGACTTTCAAGGATGTGCCTTCGGGCGCTTCCAAGGAGGAAAATCCGCTGCAGGTTTTCGCCAGGACCATCAGGAATATCGTAGAACCGAGGCTGGTGGCGTGGCTGTTGATAATGTCCTGCTTCTGGCTGATGATGTATCAGGTTTGGGATCTGCATCCCAATTTCATCGAGGATTGGATTGACAGCAGCAAGATTGCGGAACATCTGCCCTGGAAGATGGAGACGAATCGGGGGGTGATGGTTCCCCAGCACATAATGCTCAATTTGAATGCGTTATGGATAATCTGTTTTATGGTGCCGATATCCTGGACGGTGCGGAAGATGCGGGTTTTAGAATGTATGATAATCGGTATGGCGCTCGCCACTGCGGGGACATTGATAAGCGGATTCACCAGCGTAGGCACCATATTTCTTTTGGGGATAGTGTTTTTTTCCACCGGGGAGATGATGACCGGACCCAAGAAGAACGAATATCTGGCTTTAATCGCCCCGCCCGGCAAGAAGGGGCTATACCTTGGATATGTCAATATCCCGGTGGGGATAGGGGGTGGATTCGGGGCGATGCTCGCCGGTTATCTATACGGACATTTCGGTGAGAAGGCGACCCTGGCGTTGAAATATATGGCGCAGCACACTAAATTCGGGCTGGCTAAAAACTGGGACGGGAAGATATCGACCTTAGAAAGCGCGATGGGGGTGCAGCGCGCCAAAGTATTCAATGAGTTGGGCGAAGTTATTCAACCCAACGCTTTCGATAAGCTGTTGGAAATATTGAGGGTCGAATGGGGTGATCCTGCGCTCAGCGCGGTCGATGTGACTAAATTATTGTGGGATACATATAATCCGCAGTATCATGTATGGATACCGTTCGCGGCGATAGGTGTTGTGGCGATTGTGGCGCTGATAATATTCAGTCATATGGCTAAGAAGTGGAAGGATATGGATGCGTAGGCGGTGAAGCGGTATAATGGTAATGTTCTTCTCGTTCCCACGCGGGAGCGTGGGAACGAGGGCAATTGCCGTGCTGTCAGGTGTCCCCACCTGACAGTGATGAATATTCACAACGGATGTAACGGTTAAAGCAGATATGCATTCCCACGCAAGAGCGTGGGAACGAGGGCAAAGAATGGAGTGATTATATTCCAGCGCCATTACCCACCAATAAAATGGTGGGCTATTAGCCGTGTTGTCAGGTGTCCCCGGCTGACAGTATTCCCCGCCAGGTTACGCTGCGTTTGAAATCCTGCGGGAACGAAAAATATAACCTGAAAAGAGGTGATACTTCATGGTAACTTTAGAACAAGTTCTTGATTCTGCAATGCTGCTTGATTCGGAACAACGGGAAATTCTGATTGAAATTATCCAAAAGCGACAAATCGAAGCTTGGCGGAAAGAAACAGCCGCTTATGCTCGTGAAGCAATCCGCGCATTTCATAAGGGAGAAATTCAATCACAGCCAGTCGAAGAGATAATTTCGCATTTAAGAGCCGTTTCAGACGAAGATGACAAATGAGAGAACTCATTACTACAGCTAAATTTAATCGGGCGTTTCGCAAATTTACTCGTCATAATCCGAAATTACAGCATCAGATTGAAGAAACACTGCGGGCAATGTGCATCGATGTATTCGCTCCACATTTAGGCACGCATAAACTCAGCGGCAATTTAGTGGGTCTCAGGGCGTGTTACTGCGGATATGATTGTCGAATCGTCTTTTCCATTGAGGAAGATGCCTCTACAAATCAAGAAGTAATAATCTTGATTAATATTGGGACCCACGATAGAATTTACTAAAATCATTGTTGTTTCTGTCAGTTTTCAAGGGCGAAGTATGTAACCTGACAGTATTCCCCACCCGGATACGCTGCGTTTGAAACCCGGCGGGAATGCGTAAAATATTCACTGGATATGATGGAAATGATGGATATGTTGATTGTTTATATTTCCATAATATCCACAATTTCCAGTGAATCAATTTCACAACCACAAACAAAAGGAGAGTGGCAAATGAAAAAATTAACAATCGTATTTAGCCGTGTTGTCAGGTGTCCCCGCCTGACAGTGATGAATATTCACAACGAATGGAATGGATGAAGCAGATATGCATTCCCACGCGGGAGCGTGGGAACGAGGGCAATGTACTGAAACACAAATGAATCAACATGGAAAATTTGACTATTTAAAATATTAGACTATATTTACTATATAACAATAATTGACAGGTGGTCTATCAAGAATGCGCATTTCCTTTGCATGGTGGAATACAAGCTTATCACCCTTGGCAAAACCCAGGGCGACTCCAGAACAAAAGTCACTTGCATGGAGTGTAATAGAGTACCTTACAAAGCACGCTAAAATCGATTGTCTTGCTCTAGGTGAGATAACAGCCGAAGAAGTTAATGAGTTTATTAATACTGGACAATTAAATGACTATGAGTTTTATGATGGAACATTTAAATCAGGCCGCCTTCGATTTGATACGGGAGTATTATACAGAAAAGAGATGCTGCATCTTGAAAATGCCCATAATATAATATCCTCAAGAGGGGCGCATAATTTAAAAGTTGCGAATAGAATAGATTTCCTTACACCATATAGCGACAGATTGTTACACCTCTTTGTATCACACTGGCCGAGCCGACTGTGGCGTGCGAAGAATGGAGCAGATCGCCATGTTCTTGGCCTTCGCTTGCGTGACGAAATAGAGGGCATCAATAAGTATTATGGCGGTATTGCTGATGTAATTCTGCTTGGAGACTATAACGATGAACCATTTGATGTGTCACTATCTGAACAGTTGCTTGCTTCCAGGGACCGGCGACTCGTTCGTAAGAACCCAGATCTATTATATAATCCATTCTGGAGACTCTTAGGTGAGTCTGCCCCGCAAGTACCTGGCAAGAATAATCAAAGCTTTTGCGGAAGTTATTACTATGCGTCAGGGCGAGAAACTCAATGGCATACATTTGATCAGATAATTTTTTCTGCCTCGTTTCTTGGCCTCGGTGATTGGCATTTGAACGAGGAATATACTATGATTCTTCCCTTACATGAGTTGGGGCTGGCTTTTGCCAACAAAAATGAAATATTCGACCATTTCCCAATTTTAAGCGTTATAGAAAGAGAGGAAAGCGATGACTGACTATGTAAGCGCCTTCGAGCAAGGTTTGTTAGCCGCTGAAGAAGCAGATCGTACCAGAAAAGAGATTGAAAAAATTTTCAGTGACTTAGATCTTCAAATTAAAGAAAAAACCGCTGGAAAAATCAGTATCAGTATTGAAGAACGTGAACGTGAAAGATCTCCGAACATTCTTAGTGCTTTTCCGATGTTTGAGCCTAAATATAAATACCACGTTATTAGTGCCCATAACCCGAAAATACCCGAAAGTCCCGTGAAAATATTGGCCGAATGGACACAAGACCGTAGAGGCTATCCGTGTAAAATTGAGTGGGGAGGATCCGTAACCAGTTGTGAAGACGGCGAAGCGCTTGAGAACACTCTTGCGGAACTTCTTACCGACCCAATAGTTGGTGAAAAACTATATGCACTTATGAGACTAACGGAGGATTGATAATTTGCGAAATAAACACAATCAGTGGAACTTGTAGTCTACGAAATACTATTTCATTACCGTACTGTCGACTCTCCGCAGTCGACACCATTATACTGATATTATTATATATACGATTATCTGTGGCTATTAAGAAAATCTAATGAATCTTTTTAGGCAACAGTCCCTTTAAGAATCACTATAAACCCCGGTTGAATGTCGGGGTTTTTTGTGTTGTTTGTGTAGGAATCGTGGTGATTCAAGGGTATTCAAACCTTTGCATATAGAGGTAGAAGCTATGGCTGGAAAATCCTGAGAAGATACCGAGCCCGCCTTGAACATTATACTGCTGGTTGAAGCCTTCCGGGGGCGCATAGATGATAGAGCTTAAATATTCGACATAATCCATACTGGCGGCTTGGAACTCAATCTTATGCCAGCCTACAAATTCATAGAAGAACCAGGGGATAACGCTGGAACGGGCGGATTCGATATAAATGTCCTGCCAGAGGCGGTAAGGTTCTTCATCGATTTCATCGTCATCGTAATCGGGGTCGAGCCATTGCAGTGAATCGATGGGTGTCAGGCAGGTGGAATTGAAGATATATCCACCGGCGGAATCGGCGCCGGTCCAGTCGAGGTTAATTTCGGGAGCGCTCCAATTGAGGGGGATGGGGATGGTGTCGTTCACTAAAGTATAGGGTGAAATATCCAAGGTGAAGGTGTCGGGGACAACTGTTTCCGCCCATAGGAATTCCTCTTGTAGGGTGGTCGCTTCAATGCGATAATTAGTCTTACCTTGAACGGTGTCGAGGATTGTGCCGGTGAGTATAGGCAGATAGATACCGCCGTTTCCTGAATAGGCGAATTCGACGGTATCTCTGGGCGGGTCGGATTTGAAGATGATGATATCGGCGCCTTCGATGCCGTGGTCTTCGGGCTGATAATAGCCGTATAAGGGTGCGACGCGTTCGAGATATATTTCGCCGAATGGTTCGCCGTTGAAGAGGAAGGCGGTCAATATGGGTTCAGGGTCGTAGTCTTCGAGTTCGGTGGGGTTGTCTACGCATCCGGAAAAGGCGAGTAGTAGAATCAGCGCCGCCGGAATCAGAGCGTTCAGCCGGGAAGGGCGTTTTTTGTATATAATGGTGAATTTTTTCATTGTTTAGAACCTCACTTCATAACTTACCATTGGTATGATGGGGAGCAGTTTGGCGGTTTCGATTTCGACCGGGTTTTCTTCATAGTTGGCGAATCTGCGCCAATAGCTTCGTCGGCTGTAGACATTGTAGATGCTGATGACCAAATCCGCGGGCATTTTGAAGAAGGTGTGTTTATAGGTCGCGGAAATGTCCAGGCGATGGTCGGCGGGGAAGCGGTAGTTGTTCATTTCGCCGTTCACAGATGCGCGCCCGCTATTTTCGCTGTATTCGGGAGGGGAACCGGCATATCTGTTGGTGAGTATTCCCAGGGGCTGGGTGAATCCCTGACCGGTATTGTATCTCCAGGAGGCGGAGATTTCCCACCTCTTGCTGAGCGCGTAATTGGCGGTGGCGACGAAGTCGTGCCGGCGGTCCCAGATGGGATAGAACCATCCGCCGTTATTCAAATATGTGTCTTCGAAGCGTCTTTTTGTCCAGGAGAGGCAGTATCCCAGCCATCCGGTCAGCCTGCCGGTTTTTTGCCGGAGCATAAGTTCGACGCCATAGGCGAATCCTTTACCGATGATGAATGCGTCTTTGGCTTCATCGGATTCTTCGGTTTGCATCTGGTTGAATTCGGCGATATTGTTCATATCGGTGTAATAGGTTTCGAGGGTGAATTCGAGGTTTTTTCGGGGTTCATGTTCGAAGCCCAAGACAATCTGGTCTGAATGAGAAGGCGCAACGGTTTCATCTACAGGAACCCAGGTATCAAAACTACTCGCTCCTTCGCCGTATCTAATTAGATTTATGAACTGGGTGTATCGTCCAACGGCAATCTTGAAACGGGTGCGGGGTCCGTAATTATAGAGGAAAGCCAGACGGGGGTCGGCGCGAAAATATTCGCCCATATTGTGATAATAGCATCTGAAGCCGGGCCGGATTTCGAAGAGGGGGGTAATGCGCCAATTATCTTCAGCGTAGAAGGAATAGTTATAAGTGGTTTCATCGACATCGACCTGGGTTACGCCGCCGTATATTATATCCAGGGTGAAATCGTATCTGTTCACTGAAACTCCGGTTTTAAAGCGGTGTTTTTCACTTTTATAATATTCGATATCCGATTTTAATGAATAGTCATATAGTCTGTCGTACATTTTGGCTATTTGGACGCCGCTGTTTTCGAAGCCGAATTTCGACCTATAGCGGCTGACGGCGGCGTTGACGGAAAAGAACATATTCCGACTGAGCACCTGACGGTATCGAGTGGTGAAGGTGCGGTTTCCCCAAGTCAAGTAAGCCAGTGAGCGGTTTTGGTCGGGGCCGAATTCGATATCCAGATTATCGCTGCCCCAGTAACCGGCGATGGTGAGGGTGCTTTTATTGGTGAGGTCGAGGTTTAGTTTACCGTTGCCGTCGTAGAAGTAATAGTCGGGTAGGTCGAGGCTTTCATCCGCCTTTCGTATAGCGGCTAAGACCGGGTCGATATATGTGCGGCGGCCGGAAATCGCAAACGAACCCTTGTTGCTGTGGAGGGGACCTTCGAGGGAAGCCCGGGCTGAGATAATACCGATGGAGACCATTCCTTCGGTAGTTTTGCGGTTGCCTTCGTTGGTGATGACTTCGAGGACGCTTCCGGAGCGTCCGCCGTACTGGGCGGGGAAGCCGCCTTTCAGTAGGTCGATGTGCTTAACGGCGTCGGCGTTGAAAGTGCTGAAGAGCCCGAAAAGATGGGTCGGGTTATAGACCACATTATGATCCATCAGAATCAGGGTTTGATCGGTGCTGCCGCCTCGGACATAGATGCCGCTGGAGATATCGGAGGAGGCTTTGACCCCGGGGATAATTTGAATGGCGCGGAGGACATCCTTTTCTGCACCGAGGGAGGGCATTTGACGGATGGTGGTGACGCTGATGGGGATAGTTGAGACTTGAGGGCTGAGGCGGATTTCCTCTTCGTTTTCCACTTCGATTTCAATCACCACTTCTTCCAATATGAACCCTTCGGGCTGAAGTTCGATGTAGATGGGTTCCATCAGTTCGTTGGTCACCACTACTTGATAGGTTAAGGGTTTGTATCCGAGGTATGTGATTTCGAGGTTATAAAGGCCCGGGGTTAAATTATCGATGACGAAGTATCCGTCCAGGTTGGTGGAAGCTCCCCGGTAAGCTCCCTGAATCACCACATTGGCGACGGGGAGGGGTTCTCCGCTGGTGGCGTCGGTAGCGAAGCCTCGGATGGGGTTGCCGGCGAATGTTATAGTTGATATGCTTAGCGATAGAATTAGAGACAGTCGGAAGATTTTCAAACTAATCATATAGTTTCCTTGTTTTAAAAGTATGAAAGTATGAAAGTATGAAAGTATGAAAGTGTGAAAGAAAATCATTCTCCGTAATTTTAGGCGAATCGATGAATATATTAATCCGACAAGATAATAGTGTATGATTCGTTTCATGAGCATATAATTGCAAGCTAAATCAATTACATCTGCCTTATTTCATTAAAAACACTGGATTCCCGTTTTCCAGTCTGTCCGACAA
>JABMRZ010000183.1 GCA_013202315.1 Candidatus Tariuqbacter arcticus
AAAATATTCCCAATTATATTATAGTGACATTACACTAGTACAACGCAATTTAATATGACAAAAGGCTGGGATGAAGGGCAAACTGTTTCTGGGAATTTTCCTGTCGCTGTTATTCATTTATTTATCTTTTTGGAAGCCTGATACTGGGTTGATTTTTTCCGGCTCTTTGTTACAAGGGTTTTTCGGCAGCCCTCGTATCGATGTGGGGCAAATGCTGGAGGCGCTGCGTTCGGCAAAGTACTTAATACTGATTGTAATCGTGTTATTCCTATATCTTGGGTGGTGGATAAGAGCGTGGCGCTGGCAGTTGTTGGCTGAACCGGTGAAGAAGGTGTCGGCGGGGCTCTCGTTCTCGGCTTTGATGATAGGATATTTGGGCAACAATGTGCTGCCTTTGCGCGCGGGTGAATTTATGCGCGCTTTTGTGGCGGCAAAGCGGTCTGGCATGCCTATGTCTTCGGCGCTGGGGGTAGTGGTGGTGGAGCGGGTGCTGGATATGTTGATGCTTATGTTGTGTTTCACCTTAAGCCTGTTGTTTTTCCCCCTCCCCGGGCTATTTCGCAAAACCGGTATAGTCGTTTTAATCGGGACGGCTGTATTGGTAGTTTTTTTACTGCTGCTGCTTTACCAGCGCGACAGAGCGCTTGATATTGCGGAATTCTTTTTGAAGGTATTTCCCCGGAGACTGCGCCGGAAGCTGTTGAAAATAATTTCGGATTTTGCGGATGGATTGGAGGTATTCCGCCGAAGCGAACGATATTTTCTGGTGATAATGTGGACGGTAGTTATGTGGGGGCTTTACTTTGTCATAATTTACATTTCCCTTTATCTGTTCGATTTTACGGATACGCTGATTTACCAGGCTCCTGCCGTTACTTCGGTAGTGATGATGACCATAACCACTGCGGGGATCGGCATCCCTTCAGCGCCTGGGGCGGTGGGGACCTATCATGGTGTGTGTCTTTTTGGAATGGAACTTTTCAAAGTACCTTCGGAAGTGGGCTTAAGCTACGCAATTTTGCTGCACATCGCTAATTACCTGCCTATGACATTAATCGGGATTGTATGTCTTTTCAAGGAAGGTCTGCATCTGACCGAACTTGCAGGGGCGGCACGGGATAAGACTTGAGGTAATGACAGACTGATATGATAGATATTCACGCCCATATTTTGCCTGAAATCGACGATGGAGCCCAGAGCCTGGAGGAGTCATTGGAGATGTTGTGTTTGGCGGAGGAAGACGGGATCACTCACATAGCGGCGACGCCGCATATTTTCGGCAGATTGGAAAGAGAGCAGAGCGATTTAATAAGTAAAAAACACCGGGAGTTGAAGCGATTTTCCGGCGAAGCGGGATTGAGTTTAGAGATTCATTTAGCCTGCGAGATTTTCATAACTCCCGATTTTGACTCCCTTTTGGAATATCCCTGCGGCACTTTCGATGGTAAGGTGCGATTTATTTTGATTGAATTTTCCATGACCGACCTGCCTTTCGGCTATGAATCCATACTGGGGAATATTGTGAAGGCGGGAGTGACTCCCATAATCGCTCATCCGGAAAGGAATTACCGGGTGAATCAGAATCTCCAGTATGCTCAAAATATGATTGACAGCGGGGCTATGCTGCAGGTCAATTCGGGAAGCCTGCTGGGCAGTTACGGTAAGAAGATTCGCAAAACGGCGGTAAAGATGCTGGAGCGGGAAATGATTTTCGCTGTCGCCAGCGATGCGCATGATACTTCAAATCGTTCAACAAATATGAGCGCCGGGCGGCGGTTGATAGTCAAGTTGACCGATGAGGATACCGCTGACAGGCTGACTCTGAATAATCCGGAGTATGTGCTGGGGGCTGAATGAATTAAGAATTAAGAATTAAGAATTTAGAATTAAGAATTAAAAATGGGATTAACGGTGGGTTGAGAATCCACCCTACTTTTTTTGATATAAGAGATAAGAGATATGATATAAGATATAAAAATTGTAGCATTATAGCTTTATTAAAACGAAAGGGTTATCTATCTGTTTATTATGAGCTTTTATTCACTGGCAATTATGGCTATTATGGCTATTATAATTTCATTACTTCGATAATAAACATACACTTATGCTGATTCGATTTTCAATGTTTGTAAAAG
>JABMRZ010000184.1 GCA_013202315.1 Candidatus Tariuqbacter arcticus
TGATAATAGGACAAAATTTTAAAGAATCACTATAAATATAATGTAGGTCGGCTTATTAAAAGCCGGCAGACAACTATTTCGAAAAAAACGGAGGTCTTGATAGTGAAATTTGGGAGAATATATGACCGATAGCGCTGAAGCAATTGGATCAAGCAGGAAGCGAAGCAAGTTCCCGCGCGCATTCTGGATTGCGAATACCATGGAAATATTCGAGCGAATGGCCTGGTATGGGTTCTTCTCGGTATCATCCTTGTATATCACCGGCGCGGTTTCCGAAGGGGGATTGGGTTTCACATCCGAGCAGCGGGGGACGCTTCAAGGGGTAGTCACCTTCATATTATATCTGATTCCGGTGTTTACCGGAGCGATGGCGGACCGGTATGGATTTAAGAAGGTCTTTTTCATAGCTTATGCTATTATGGTTCCAGCTTACTTCCTGCTGGGGCAGTTTCATACCTACGAAACATTCTTCCTGGCGTTTTTGATGGTCGCCATAGGAGCGGCGACCTTCAAACCGGTGGTGGTGGGAACGGTGGCTAAAACGACCGATGAAAGCAACAGTTCGCTGGGATTCGGTATTTTCTATATGATGGTGAATGTCGGCGGTTTGATGGGGCCGGTGGTGGCTGGAATAATCAGAGGGTGGTCTTGGGATTATGTTTTCATCGCTTCATCTTGTTGGATAGGGGTCAATTTTTTCTGGCTGATGGTCTTTTACAAGGAGCCGACCACGGAAGCGAGTTCGGCTGAAAGGCGGTCGGTCAAGAAGGTATTGAGCGATATGGTGGAAGTGCTGGGAAACCTGCGGTTCTTCGTCACCGTGTTCGTCATATTGATATTGATGATGATTGCCAGTAATGGGTGGGTGAGCTGGACTTTCACCGGGATAGCGGCGTCAGTCTGGCTGATTCTGAATCTGCTGGTAGATAGACCTTTAAAAAAAGCGGGCGCAAATGCTCTTATGCCCCCGATGAAAATGGGCAATTGGCGGTTTGCGCTCTATCTATTGATATTATCCGGCTTCTGGACTTCGTTCAATCAGATTTGGATTACTATGCCGGAATTCATCCGCGATTTTGTCGACACCAGCGATATGCTGACCCCGTTGTGGGGATTTTTCAGTCTCATTTCCTATATTAGTCCCGATGTCATTGTGAGAGTGTTGAGCCCGTATCTATCGGATGTGGGGGCAGTGTTGACTTCGGTGCAGTTGGACAGGCTTTTGGAAGATTTGCTGACGGCGCGGATACGAGTGGACGCCGGTCAGTTGGAGCAGTTAATCGGCAACACGATTGTCGTTGGTCAGACCATAAACGAGGTTCAGCTACATACAATGGCTGAACAGTTAATCGTTATGGGAAAACAGGTTAATCCCGAATATCTGATTAAGTTCGACGCCGGGGCGATTGTGGTGTTTCAGCTTTTGGTCTCATATGCTATAGCCCGTTGGAATCCTTTCACTTCGATGGTGGGAGGGGTGATTATCGCTTCCATCGGCATCGGGGCGAGCGCTTATCTGCACAGCGGCTGGCCAGTAGTCATCGCCATTGTAATATTCGCTTTCGGAGAAATGATGGCTTCGCCCAAGAGCCAGGAATATATCGGCAGAATCGCACCGCAGGATAAAAAGGCGCTGTATATGGGGTATTATTTCTGGGCGGTGGCGCTGGGGAACTTGTTCGGAGGGATTCTATCGGGTCAAGGGTATGGGTTGATTGCTCGGGATATGCAGCGTCCGGATTTGATGTGGCTTATGTTCGGAGGATTGGGGTTGGTGACGGCGGCGGCGATGGTGCTTTTCAACCAATTTGTTATCAAAAAGAGCAAGTATGGAATGGGAAATGAGCAAAATAACTGAAGACGCTTACTGCGCCGACATCATTAAAAAATTGTTGATAATTACGCCGCCACGCCGATGATTTGGAAAATCTTTCAAATTTCGTAACATTATAGTTTTATCAAAAAAAATGGTTATCTATCTGTTTATTATGAGTTTTTATTCACTGGCTATTATGGCTATTAAGGCTATTCAAAATTGAAACATATACTTAATTATCAAAGATTTACAATAAATACATTTTAGCCGTTTTTAAAAGACCTATAATGATACCAGATTTTGATACGAATAACCGATGATTGTTCACCAGACACTAAACCCTTTTGTGTTCTGTCAGGTTTCAAGGACGAAGTCCGTAACCGGACAGTACTAACCGTCTGCTGTATAGCGGATTACGATACGCTTAAAACCCGGCGGAAACGCGATAACCCAATAACATAACCCAGACAAGCTGGAAGTTAAAAGTTAAAGTTAGAAGTGTATAGATCTTTGGACTTTTCCCAATTCCCAATTCCCAATTCCTAATTCCCAATAACCATCTTTCGGTAATCGATTTCGCCTGCAGGAAAA
>JABMRZ010000185.1 GCA_013202315.1 Candidatus Tariuqbacter arcticus
CATAAATTGATAGCTGAATATGTGAATCCTAAAATCCCATGGTTATACGATTATAAACTTGATTTCCGATTTAAATGAAAATTGTCTTAAAAATGTAAAATAAATTACCCCGAAAAAATCTCTGCTTTCGCGGGAATGACATCTTGGGACTATGTGGAACAGTGTAGGGTAAACTATAAATTGCCCCAATTAATAAGATATTGTGAATAGACTTCAATCAAATATCACGGAATCCCGGCGCGAACGGGAGCGGTTGAAGCGGCATAATGATATCCTTGAAGCGGCGAAGGCGGTTTTCGCCCGCGATGGCTATGAAAAGACCAGTCTGGAGGAAATCGCCGCCCGCTGTGAATTGGCGAAAGGGACCATCTACTACTATTTCGAGAACAAGGAGAAGCTGCTCAACAGCGTGGTTGAATCGGCGCTGGACGAAATCATCCAGAATATTGTGGAGGCGGGTCGGATGGAAAACACCCGCGCCAGCATCAAGCGGTTGTTTGAAGTGATATTGACCCTTTTCAAACGGGACCGCGATATATTTTTCATCTTCTTCAGAGAACGCAGGAAATTTGAATCGGGAGTATTTTCCCTGGCTGATAAGACAATCGGGGGAAGATTTGAGACCATAATCCGAAAATTGGGGGATATTTTTCGGCTTGGAGTCGAAAGGGGGGAAATCAAGGATTACGACCCGTTAATCCTGGCTCGTATTTTCGTGGGATTGTTTCATATTATAGTCTTGAAATCGAATATGGATCCCGGGAATGGAGCTGAATTATTGACTAATATTCTATTCGACGGCGTGCAGAAATAATCGGAGAGTAAATTTTGAAATATAAGATTAGTATATTAATGGCGGCGGCAATATTAATCGTTTGCCTGCCGGCAGGGGCGGTTTTGCAGGTAGATTTTCAGACCGCAATGGAATTAGCTTTGAAGAATAATCGAGGGCTGAAACTGCTGAAGGTTGACAGTCAATACGCCGATTTGCAGGTCAAGGAGGCGTATTCGGCGGCATATCCTACCATCAATGCAATCGGCAGCTATTCTCGAAGTATCATCATTCCGGAAATGGAAAGCGATTTCGAGATGAATGGTGAGAGAATGTCCTTCAGGATGGCGTTAGGCAGGGAGAATAATTTTTTCGGACAAATTGAACTTCAGCAGCCGTTATGGATTGCGGGTAAAATCGGGTTGGGGGTGAAAATCGCCAAGATATACCGTCAAATCGCCGATTATGGGGTCGATCATGGGGAATCGGACTTAAAAATGCTGGTCACGCAGGCTTATTATACCGCATTGCTGGCGGGAGAAATGCACCGGCTCACGGTCGAAACCGAAGGTCAAATAGCCAATCACTTGAAGAATGCGGAAGCGATGTTCGCAGAAGGGGTAGTTTCCGAATACGACAAACTGCGGGCGGAAGTGGAACTGGCTAATTTCAAGCCTCAGGTTACGGCGGCGGAAGAAGGGTGGAAGATGGCGCTGGAAGCTCTGAGAATTGTGATGGGACTTAACCCGGAGGAAGAATTTGAATTGACGGGAGAATTGGAGGAGGAAATCCCCGGCGAGGTGGAAATCGATGCGGCGGTCCTACGGGCTTTACAGAACCGAGTGGATTATAAGCAGTTAGCGCTGCGGGGAAAGATGCTAAATCATATCCTGGAAGTAGAAAAGCGCAATCAATACTGGCCCAATTTCTTTTTATCGGTCGGTTATCAATTGCAGGCGCAGGAGGAGGATTTCGATATCGATGACTATTTCTGGGGTGAAGGATTGTCCGCCGGGATAGCGGTATCCATCCCTTTGTTCGACGGATTCAAGACTAAAAACCGGATTCAAATGGCGAAGGTCAACCTTAAGAGGCAGGCAATCATAACTTCGCAGGTGGAAGAAGGCATCCGAATGGAAGTCAAGACCGCCGTTTGGCAGCTTGAACAGGCGGTAGAAAAATTGACCGCTTCCCGCCAAGCTGTCATGCAGGCGGAAAAAGGCTATGCTATTGCGGAAGTCAGATATGAAAGCGGGATTTCCACTCAGGTGGAACTTTTGGATGCGCGATTAGCTCAGACTCAGGCGCAAATCGGGGAGCTATCCGCTAAATTCGACATCATTTTGGCGAAGGCGGCGCTGGAGCGGGCGATGGGAAGGTAAGGGAATACTGAATGTTAAATGTTGAGTGTTGAATGTTGAGTGTTTAATGTTGAGTGTTGAATGTTGAGTGTTGA
>JABMRZ010000186.1 GCA_013202315.1 Candidatus Tariuqbacter arcticus
GTTATTATCAGGCAGACCTGCAGATTGGAATTTACGATATAACCTATTCGCACCAGGTATATTACGATTATTCCCTGCCGAATCAGCTGATAACGACCCCGACCACTCTTCAGGAGGTGACTCTTGAATCTTTGCCGCCGTATATTCCACTTTCAGGTTATATAAGGGGTGTTTTACGGGATACTCTATATATCGTTATCGGCGATGTCTTTGTGGATAATGGAGACTCCCTGGTAATCGAACCCGGTGCCGTCATTTTATTTGACGGCCCATACTATTTTGCAATATTCGGTTATTTGTATTCAGTAGGGACTGAAGAGGACAGCATTTTTTTTACTTCCCGTGAATTTGCTGAACCATGGTCAGGTATTGGAATTTGGTGGCTAGCCGATCCTACAAGTATCTTGAAATACTGTCATGTTAGTGGTACTGATTTGGCCGGTATTTGTTTCTCAGACGCTGATGCAACGGTGGAAAACAGCTTAATTGAAGGAAACAACGGAAATAATGCCGGTGGAATCCACTGCGGCTCTCCTAACCAGCCCGTAATAAGAAATTGCGTTATCTTTAATAATACAGCTTTAAATGGGGGCGGAGTCTCTTGTAATGACGAAGGACAACCAATCTTTGAAAACTGTATAATAGCACAGAATGCTGGTGGCTCCGGCGGAGGTGGTGTCAGATGCTTTGAGGAAGCGCGCCCTGAATTCATCGAATGTGTCATATCTAACAATGGACCCTATGGCGGGGTATTTTGCTATGACGAATCATACCCTACTTTCACTAATTGTACGATAACCAGCAACTGGGATTACGGTGCAGATGGCGATGGAATTAATATCTCCGAAGATTCGTATCCTACTGTAACCAATACCATTGTGGCTGGAAACAGCGATGCCGGAATCGAATTCAACGGTTCCCTGAATACTTTAGTGTCATACTGCGATATTTATGGCAACAGAGTAGATATTACGGGTTCTGCGATACCGCCGTTTTTAGGCCAAATCATCACCGTCAACGCCAACGGCGATTCCTGCGACATTTACAGTAACATCTTCCTCGACCCGCTGTTCTATTCTACCACCGGCGATTCGGCTTTTTATTTGACCGCAAATTCCCCCTGCATAGACGCAGGGGATCCAACTTCCCCATTAGACCCGGACGGCACCACCGCCGACATCGGAGCCTTTTACTACGACCAATCGCTTCCTGTGATTGAAGACCTGACCATTCGCTTTTCAGACCAAACGGCTATTCTTGAATGGAGCGAAATTCCCGCAGCGGCGGTATACCATATTTACTGTTCAGCGGAACCGTATTTCACGATTTCACCGATATATCTGCTTAGCGATGTTTATGAACCCTATTTCGAGCATCAAAATGTGCTGCTCGAAGGGCCGCTGTTCTATAAGATAACCTGGGAATGATTAAGTGTGAAAGTGTGAAAGTATGAAAGTGTGAAAGTCTTACTTGGCTGTGTGTTATACTCATTCTTGAAAGAAATGTCCAATGTAGGGGCGGGGTTTCCCCGCCCTGCGTAAATTATCGGACATTTGTTTTGAAAATTGATATAAAATAAGAATCAAGACCACTGCCAAATAATATCGCCTCTTGTGACGCAAATCATTTTTTTTATCGGAATGGTTAAAAAGTGAGCTTAATATTTGACATTTAGTTTTGGATTTGTTATAATATGGTAAAATATGCTGTGAATGGAGAATTATCGACTCTTTTATGTTCAAGCAAAAATTCAAAATATTATACCTTCCAGCAGGACGGTCGAGCAAGCGGGAATTCAGATTCAGTCAAGCTAAACTGGCATTCTTCACGATTATATTCTGCTTATCCATTATTGTTTTAGTATCCGGCTTGACCGCGCTCGCTTTAGAACTCATTCCGAATTATAGTCTCCGCGCCCTCACTCGCGAAAACCGCCTCCTCCTTCAACAAATCGATTCATCCGAACAATCGCTGCGCATCATCCAAGAAGAAGTCAATTTTCTGGCGGACAGGGATGAAGAATTGCGCCTGATGACAGACCTTCCGCTGATTGATGAAGCCACTCGTCAAGCGGGGATCGGCGGTTCGCTCCCTTCTCCCGGGATCGATCCGGCGCAAGACTTACAGCTTCTGCTGGGGCAGTTGGAACGGCAGATCGAAGTGCAGAAGAACAGCTATCCTGAAATCCTGCGCAAGTTGGAAGAGAATTTGGACATTGCCGCTCACACTCCGGCAATCGGTCCGGTCAAGAAGATAAAAATCACTTCAAAATTCGGTTGGCGAAAAGACCCCTTCACCGGCGTAAGGAAACCCCATAAGGGACTTGATTTCGGCGCTCCTCGGGGAACCGAGGTGTTCGCCACCGCCGACGGAGTAGTCGCTACCTGCAAACGGATGCCCACCTTCGGTAAGGTCATCGTAATCGATCATGGATACGGATATGAAACGGCTTACGGTCATCTTCAGTCGTTTAAAGTCAAGCAAGGGCAGAAGGTCACCAGAGGGCAGTTAATTGGTACGGTGGGGAATACCGGTCGTTCAACCGCGCCTCATCTGCACTATGAAGTCAGGGTCAATAAGAAGCAAGTCGATCCGATGGATTTCATCTTCGATGAAAAATTCACTACAATCAAGTAGGCTCATATCATCAATAAAATAAGAAGGGTTCCCAATTTCAGGAACCCTTTTTTAATGTTTATGAGAGACTACGCCGGGTTTATCCGCAGAGCCGCGCTTCAGGGCTTCAACCTTTGCATCATTCGCGGCAGCGGAATACATTCGCGAATGTGATGAACCCCGGTTATCCACCCCACCGTCCGTTCCAGCCCCAGTCCGAACCCGGCGTGCGGCACACTGCCATAGCGGCGCAAATCCAAATACCAATCGAACGCCTCCTCCGGCAAATTATGCTTCTTAATAGATGCCAGCAGAGTGTCATAATCGTCTTCACGCTGGCCGCCGCCGATGATTTCCCCATAGCCTTCCGGCGCAATCATATCTACACCGAGGGCAAGTTCTGGTTTATCAGCATCCCGCTTCATATAGAAAGCCTTCACTTCGGCGGGCCAGTGATGAATCATCACCGGTATATGGTAATAATCCCCCAATATTTCTTCTTCCACCGCCCCCAAATCATCGCCGTATTTTATCTCCGAGCCCTTCTCTTGCAGAATTTTCACCGCTTCATCATAGGTGATTCTGGGGAAGGGTTTTTTCACCGCTTCCAATTTGGAAATGTCCCGCTCCAGTTTATCGAGTTCGGGCCTCCTGTTTTCCAACGCCCGTTCAATGATATAACAAATGAAATCCTCTGCTAATTCCATATCGCCCTGCAAATTCATATAGGCCACTTCCGGTTCAACCATCCAAAATTCGGTCAGATGTTTCCGGGTCTTAGACTTCTCCGCACGGAAAGTGGGTCCGAAGCAGTATACTTTACCGAATGCCATACATCCCGCTTCCATATAAAGCTGTCCCGATTGGGTCAAATACGCCTGGTCATTGAAGTATTCCGTTTCGAAAAGGGTGGAAGTTTCTTCGCAGGCTGCGGGGGTGAATATGGGAGCGTCTAAATTGATAAAACCGCGATTATTGAAGAAATCTCGAATCGCACTAACGACCTCATGCCGCACCCGCAGAATGGCGTGCTGCTTGGCTGAGCGCATCCATAAATGTCTTCTATCAAGCAGGAAGTGAACCCCATGCTCTTTGGGAGTAATCGGATAATTGGGGGAATCGCCGACTTTTTCTATATTGAAGGCGGACATTTCGTATCCGCCGGGAGCCCGCATATCCGCGTGGATTGTCCCCCGTAGGATTATGGAGGTTTCCTGAGTCAACTCACCCAGCATAGAAAAAACCTCTTCTGAAACATCCTCTTTAAATACTACCGCTTGGATTATGCCCGTCCCATCTCGAATCTGAAGAAACCTCAACTTCCCCGAAGAGCGGGCATTGTAGAGCCACCCTTTTATCTCTACTTCTTTGCCTTCCGCCGAAGCTATGTCTTCAATGTATACCTGCTCCATATTTGCGAATCTTTCCTGTATTATGAGTATGCGGTTGAATAAAGCTGACCGCCCACCCTCTCTTAATGATAATGTTAGCTGTTTCGATTCAGGGCACAGTTTTATTCAATACTTATCGAATATAGCCTGTTTATAAAACCGGCAAATTCCATTATTATGTAAACACAACATAACGCTGTCTCTATTGAGCCACCAGCTTAAAAGCGAAATAAATTATCAACAACATACAGACCACAATGAGGATAACAGAGATGTTGTTCCATAGTGTTTTGGTGAACGACCGACGGTGTTTCTTACGAACCCTCCGCTTGCGGTAGCGCTTGCGCTGAAATTCCTCTCGAGTCACCCATTTTATCCTGCCATCGTGGCCGGTATACTTCACATAATTGGGATTATCACCATAAAAAGCGTCCTCTTCTTCCTGGCGGATTCGCTCTATTTCGCGCCGCTTTTCGGCTTCTTTCCGCTCCTTCTCTTCCCGCTCCAAGCGCCTGACCAACTCCTTATGACGCCGTTCGAGGAATTCGATGTGGTCCTGCTTTATGCGGTATTTGGCTTCTTCTGTGAGCATCGATGTGAACTCGGATATTGATTGTTATAGGTTCAATTGATTTCGATGGAATATAGATAATAGTAGCACTTATTATCCTCCGTAGCGCGTACCATTATCCGGTTTTCCCCGATTTTAAGGAAATCTGATATGGGCCAGGAATCTCTGCCCAGGGGTTCCTCTCTGTCCAAATTATTGATGGGAGGATAATGTGAAATTAGTGTCCGCCCATTTATCTCTACGGCTATATCGGTGACCTTAGTTAAATTGAAAAGATAATTATTGTCTGAAGCGAGCCCTCTAAGGGAAAGATACAATATCTTGTTTTTTTCAAAATTCTGCGGCAAATCGAAGATGACTTCAACAAAATCGCTGCCCGGAGGATTCCGGCGAGCGAAAGCGTATCCCATCTCATAAGTGTAAATATTGTACAACGGCAGCTTCTTAACCTCCGGCCCAAAATCCTCCGAAGGAACCGGACCTGTGTTGGAATAAAAATAACCGGTGCGGACTTCCCTAACCTTTTTCTTGACGATTTGACCGTTCTGACCCAGCGAAGCGGAAATTTCGATGATGGGAAGGTATAACCCAACTTTGGTGATGGAAGGATTACGCTCCGACAACTGAACTTCCACCGGCTCAGGAGTTCTATAACCCCTAACTTTCCCGAAAGATATAGTGAATCTGCCCGGCAATTGATGTTCCTTCACCGTTTCACCATGCCCCATTATAATTCCGCCGATGAAAATATCACCATCCACCGGTTCGGTGCGAATAGTTATTATTAACGGGTTCTCCCTGATGAGCTCAAAAGCCAGGTACTGAGTGGGAGCCCCTTTTTGCAGATTTACCTGAGCATACATCGGATCCGAACGATAACCCGCTTTCTCCAATTCGATGATATGAGAGCCAGCAGAAAGTTCGTCTATAATCTGATTCAATTCATAAGGTGTGGGATTGCCGTCTATCTTGATAATCGCATCCGTAATATTGGAACTAATATGAAGCGATGTTTTTTCCCTGGTGACAACTATGGGAGCCTTGGGCGCCGAACCGGGTGTGTATATCGGCTGAACTTCTTCCGGAGGATGAACAGCGGTACTCTCCGCTTCGGCAATCATCGCAGCCTGAGGGTCGATTTCGAGATTTATCTCCAATAAAAGAGTATCCCCCTTCTCCAATTCAACCATTCTCAATGCCTTGTTATATCCTGGTTTATAGACGGATATTGTATGCTTTCCAGCCGATATATTGGTCACCAGAGCATCTGTGTCGAAGTTGGTGCGCATATTGTCCACGAATATGGTCGCACCTTTAATATTGGAATTAACCTGTATTGCACAGTAGTCGCGGGTGAATAAGTAAGTTATCGCCACAACCATCGTTAAAACTATAATCGAACCGACCAAAATCAAAGATCTCACCAGGGTTTTTCGCTTCGCAAGCCTTGCTCGATGGCGTGCTCGCTCCTTTTCTTGTTTCTGCATATATAAAGTCTTGTGTGTCCATTTCCGTTTTCCATAGTGGTCGGTATACTGAACATAATCGGAGTGAGCGTTGTACCATTCTTCTTCCGCTTCATTCTTAATCCGTTCAATTTCAGCCCAATCGGTAGATGTATACCTGCCGGGTGAAGGAGCTTGGGCGGGGGCGGATTGAACGGCTTCATCGCTTTTCTCTGCCGAAGCGGGTTCCTCTATTGGTTTTCCTAAGCTGGCTTTTTTCTTTTCACGGCGAGTGATTTCTCCGCGTTCGAGCTTCTCCTTCTGAGCTAACCGTTCCTTTTCCTTATCTTCCAGTTGCTGTTTGATTTTAGCTCGGAGTTCGTTTTTTTCCTTTTCGTTGAGCATTATTAATCCATAAATAGTCTAATTTCGGTTTAACAGCCCTATTCGCTGAGTAATTTGGATACCATAATGGTGATTACAAATCCTCACCGTTTTAAAACTTCGTCCAATTTCTTTAAAAAATACTCAATATCTTTCAAAGGCGCGGTGGAAATTCGAGCTGAAGCAGGCAAATCATACCCCTTCATCGGGCGGACTATAACCCCCCGCTTTAACAGTTCCTCGAAAACGACTCCAATATCCCGCTTGAAATCCACCAGGACGAAATTAGTGGCGGAGGGGATATATTCCAATCTCATCCGGTCAAAACCCTCATACATCGACATTAAAGCGGTTCGGTTCATCTCCAATGTTCGCTCGACAAAATCGGAATCCTGAAGGGCGGCGGCGGCGGCGATTTGCGCCAGTGAACTGCAGTTGAAAGCCTCCCTGACCTTATTCATAGCGGCGATTATTTCGGGGCGGGCGAAACCATATCCGACCCTGAGCCCCGCCAATCCATATATCTTAGAGAAGGTGCGCAGGACGATTAGGTTATATCCATCGCGGATGAATTTATGCGCATCCAGCCGTTTCTCAGGGGGAATGAATTCGTAATACGCCTGGTCGAGCACCACCACAATATGTTCTGGAACCCGCTTGATGAACGCTTCCAACTCGTCTTTATCGAGCAGTGTTCCGGTGGGATTATTGGGGTCGGCGATGAAAATCATTTTGGTCTTTTCATCCACGGCATTCAGCATTCTTTCAAGGTCGTGAGTGAAATTCTTCAATGGAATCTGAACCGGTTCAGCGCCCATAATCCGAACGGCGATGCGGTATTTGAAGAATGCCGGCCAGCCGGTGACGGCTCCGTCGCCATTATTGAGGAACGATTCGCAGGCGATTTCGACAATCTCGGTTGAACCGTTTCCCAGTATTATTTCTTCCGGTTCGAAACCGAATTGTTCCGCGAGTGCGTTCTTCAATTCATATCCAGCGCCGTCGGGATAAAGGTGAACCTCCTCGATTCCGCGGCGCAAAGCCTTCAAAGCCGAAGGCGCGGGACCCAGATGGTTTTCATTGGAAGCGAGCTTAATCACTTCGGTCAATCCATATTCCCGCTGGACTTCGCTGATGGGTTTGCCGGGCTGGTAAGGCGATATATAATTTAGCACATCGCGAGGCTGCGCCGGCTTGATTTTCATATTTCCTCTTGAAAATAGCAATCATATGCATTCCCACGCGCGAGCGTGCGAACGAGTCGTAAAATGATTCTACCACAGAGACACGCAGCAAGAATACTGAATGCTGAATA
>JABMRZ010000187.1 GCA_013202315.1 Candidatus Tariuqbacter arcticus
CTTGTAAGGGCTGGGTTTCCCAGCCCAGAATCAAAGCACAATCGCTCTGGGGCGAGGTAACCTAGCCCTTACAAAAATGGCGAGAATTTTTGTCGCTCATTATAGCAAAGAAATATATTTGAAAAATTGACAGAAAGATTAAAAAAATTTGCAATTTAGAATTATTAATTCTAATATTTCATTATTTCCAAATAAAGCAGTGTGTTTAACAAACAAAAACAAGGAGTCTATTGTGCACAAGTCTCATAGCGCTCTCACCTGGATTTTCATAGCTGTTGCGGTTGTTGTCTTAATTCTGGGGGCAATCTTCAGGATAGCTGGTGACAATGTTGTTTTTTCACTGCGAGGCTGTATTCTTCTATCTGGAGTTTTCCTGTTGTTTGCTATTAATTTCTCTCTGCTGAGGATAATCAGACTGCGGGAAGAAGGCAAGTAGGGAGTATTCAGTCGAGTATGGGGGTGCGGAATAAGCGCGGGTTTTTTATTCGACTTGCATATTTTTCATCGCTTTATTGAGTATTTCTTCTGCGTTTTCTCCGTCAAACGGATAAACGGCTATGCCGATGTTCACCGTTCCCCAATTTTCACTGGCGGCGATTTCCAGTGTGCGAAGGCGGACAATCTCCGTTTCTTCGAAGGTGGAGATGTTTGGCAGCATCACGGTATAACGGCGGGCGGCGGTTTTCTCCACATGATCGTATGAACGGAACTTACTGCTGATATGCTCCACATCCAAAGTGGTGCCGGGGAGCAGGTGGTGGACTCCATCTGAGATATTTTCTTTGACTTCCAGTTCCATTATCCCGATGGAATATTGGAATCTTTCGGCGCGGTTTATTTCGCTCGTTAGCAGCTTTTTCAATTTACTTAAATGGGAACCGAACATTATAAGCCTCATTTTAACTTAAAGACAGTACTGTCTGCAATCTGACTGTAAGTTAATCCGAATACATTACAATATCAATGAATAATTTCATAAATTTACAATTCAACCGGATATAAAGGAAATTCCGGCGGATTTCTTGATAATGACGGTTTAATTTGGTAAATTTTAGTATAAGTCAGACTGAAGCTCAAATATGCCGATAAGCGATATAAGAGCACTGAAACGCCTTATGGACAAAACTTATTATAAAGAGGACTAACTTCCATGAAAAAACTTCTCGGGGTATTGATACTAAGTTTTGCTTTAGTCCCAGCAGCAGCCTTCGCCGAGTATATGGTCGGAGACCATGTGGAAGATTTCACCCTGCCCGATACTTCCGGCAATATGGTCTCGCTGTATGATTACTCAGATTATATAGTAGTTATACCTTTCTGGGAATCCGGTTGACCGGAATGTGGGAGCGAGCATGCCGCTCTCGAAATTGAAATATATCAGCCTTATCAGGATATGGGGGTGATGGTTCTATCGGTCGGCTATATGGTCGACCAAAGGGATGCTCAGATATGGGCGGCAACTTATGGGTTAACTTATCCTATTCTATATGATGAAACGGGTCAGCAGGTTATACCGCTGTTTCTGCCAGATTGGGGGATTTTCATTTTTCCACACAGCTGTGTGATCGATGACGAGCAGATTATGCAGTTCACTTTTTCCGGTCCCTGCAATATTTCCGATATTGAAACGACGGTATTAGGTTTAATGATCCCGGAAATCGGAGCTTCGGAAGAGGCTGTCGATTTCGGTGAAGTGGAAATCGGACAAACTGGCGAGGCGACACTATATATCGATAACACCCGCCTTGGAATCTTAAATGTCACTTCAGCCGCGGTGAACGGTCTCCCGTATGAAGTCGATTTCACCCCGGGCGAAATTTACGCGTTGGACGATTCAATGGCGGTAACGGTTACTTTTTCCCCGACTGAAGCTGGCGTTTTCGAAGACACACTCGTCATCCAAAGCGACGGCGGGGATTTGCATATCCCCTTGACCGGTGTCGGCGCGGGGGGGAGTGTGAGAGAAGTCCCAAATTCGACGCTTAACGAATTCGTTCTGCTGGGGAATTACCCCAATCCTTTCAACGCTTCAACTACCATCGTTTTTCAGCTTTCGATGAACGCCGAAGTGAGAATTGAAGTTTTCAGCCTGGACGGCGCTTTAGTTTCGGTGAACAATTTAGGTTCCCTTGACGCAGGGGCGCATTCTTTCATTTTCAACGGTGAAGGGCTGTCGTCGGGGGTATATCTATATCGTTTGGAAGCGGGTGAATGTTCCGCCTCGGCGAGGATGATTCTGGTGAAGTGAATGAGTTAATAATCCGCCTTGATGTTTTTAATAGTCCCGCATTTTGGATGTTGTGAAGATATTTCAAGGTGCGGGTTTTTAATCTAAAATAGGCTGTAGGCTATGGGCTATGGTTTTAGCTTTTAATCCATTTGGAGTGGTTTATCAACCCACTATTATACTCATGCCTGAAAATAATTTCCGATATTCCCTATTGTAAGTTATTATAATCAATGGATTCCCGCTTTCGCGGGAATGACAATATGGGAAGCGGTTTTGAAAATCGCTATAATTTATTCGGTTGCGGAATATCGTCTTGCATTGTTGGCGGAATTATGGGCGGCGCGGATTGGTTGGGGGATGCGGTATTTAGGCGATGCTTTGAGGGTGTAATTCACCGCTTGTTCCAGCGAGATTAGATTTCCGGGAGATATGAACATCGGTTTAGTATTAGTTCGGGTGCGAAGGGCTACGCCGACAGGTTCTCCTTCCAGGCACACTTTTTTCCAGGCGCCTTTTTGGATACCGGGTTCATCATATTCACCGCAGAGCAGGTTTTTGGCGCAGCCGATAGTGGGGATGTTCAGCCACAGCCCTAAATGGCAGGCAAGCCCGAAATGTCGAGGGTGTATAGTCCCCGAACCATCGCAGAAAATCAAGTCGGGACGATATTCAACCTTTCGCCACGCTTCGAGCAGGGCGGGCATTTCCCTGAATGACAGCAGCCCGGGGATATAGGGGAAGTTCACCATATATTCGGCGGCCGTTTCTTCCAGGATGGTGAAATCCGGGTATGACAGCAGTACAACTGCGGCGAAGAAGCGCCTGCTTCGGAATTCACTCGACACATCACATCCGGCGATTATTGAGGGTTCTACCCGTATGGGCTTCAGGTCGAGGCGGGCGCTGAGCCCTGTTTGAAGCAGACGGGCGGATTGGTAGTCGAGGTTCCAGGTGTGAAGGGAGGGGATTTGCATTTTATATTTTTACCAGGGAGACACGGAGTCACGGAGAAAAGAAAAGTCTCAGGTTAAGGATCCACCCTACATAGTTAGAACAGCTTATAGGTCAGGGATAAGCTGAAGATATTCTGCTGGAATTCTTTGGCTTCGATGACCGATTGGCAATCCGATTCTGTGGTTCGCCATTCGAGGGTGTATTTGAGGGCGGCGTTCAGTCGGGGGGATAGGCTGCGGCTTATTTCCAGGATGGCGCGGTTGCGGTCATCGAGCCTGCCGGCGTGGAAGGGGTCGCTTTCAAGGGAATTATCGGTGGTGTATATTCGATGACGCAGTTTATACTGCAGGGTGAACCAGGTGTCTTCTCCCCATAATTTTTTCATACGATAGCGTATTTCCGCTTGGTAGATTTCTTCTTCGTAGGAACTGTCGCCGTATTCTGTGTCTTCTTCGAAGAGGGAGCTTTCAGCGCCGTTCAGTGAGGGTTGGTAGCCGATATTTTCTGAAACGCAGAAGCCGATTTTCAAGTTCACTCGAAAATCCAAGCTGAATTTGTGTTCCAGAATCCCTTCATACAGCATCAATTCGCTGTCATATTCGGTGAAATATTGATTATAGTAGATTTGCTCGAATTGGGTTTGAACGGTCATTTCGGTCTTCTTGGAGAATCTATAATTGATTCCCAGGCGTGCTTGATTATCGTCAAAGGAACAGCTATGGTATTCATCTGAGTTACGGTCGCGGTATTCCCGCAGGTAATAATCGGGCATATAGAAGTATTTGAAGTGAATTTCCAAATTACGGGTTATATATTGGGAAAGCAGTAAGGTGTGATTGGTGTAATTTCGGAAGGAATTGCGGTAATAGTGGGCGAATTTGCCGAAATATTTAATTTTTAGGGGGCGGCTGAAGATACTTCGAGATTCAAAATAAGCTTTAGCTGTGAATTCGTTCTTCCAGTCATCAACGGTGGTCAGTTTGGAAGGGTAGTATTCGGTGTTGTTTTCGAAGCGTTCGAGGTCCCGGTCAGAATAACGGAGGATGTTATCATCGTAATTAGAGGTTATTTCCAGGCGCAAGCCGCTCATTCTAAATGGGTAGGAAGCGGCTGCGGGGCAGTAAAAGAAGGTGAATTGAAGAAGTGTCAACAGTATGAGAGTTGTTTTGAATTTGGTCATAGTGATGGCGGTTTCGAGATGCGAGTTGCGGGTTGCGAGTTTTTCACCACAAAGGCTCAAAGGGCACAAAGTTGCACAAAGGAGGGTCCCAGCTGTATGAGAAGAAATGCAGACGGTGGGTTAAGAACCCACCCTACATATCTCCGCGGTGATTTTGCTTAAGGTGTATTACCCAAGGCTGATTCGGGGATGTAGAATTTCAGTATTGCGCTCATGCCGCTGTCCAATACTCTGAAGGTGTAGATGTGTTCCCCAGGGGGGACTTCGATATAGAAATGGTCGCCGCGGGAGAGGGATTTTTCGGCGTAGGGTTCGGCATAAACCGCCACATCTGAAAGCACAGTGTTGAGCAGGAAGGTGTTTTTCAAGCTGTCATCTTCATAAACCTGAGTGCGGTATTTCTTATCACCGTTCATTGTGAGGTCATATTCCAACCGTGAAAGGACTTTGACTGTGGCGGGCCCGATAATGCTTAGTTTCAGCGAGTCTTGGGCTCCGACTCGATAATAATCGTATTGCTTTTCTTTGACCAGGATTTTAACCATATTGGTGTATTCCTGGGGATTCATCGCTACGCGCTTCGGTTTTTCTGAAAGCTTGGAATTCTTTTTCAGCACGCGCACATAGATTTCTCTCTTATCCCTTTTATCGAGGTAGAGCTTGATCTTATGTTTGCCGTTGGGGAGGTCAATGATGATGTTTCCGCCCATTCCGATGTCTCCTTCACCGGATTGGCTGAGTTCAATCCCTTTTGATATTTCAGCGGAGCGGGTGTAGTGGGTCTTTTTACCGTCGATGACGCTGTATATAGTATAGTCGACTTTATCGTCTTTTTCATATCCCTTCATATTCAGGCGGGTGATGATTTTCAATTTGACGGGACCGTCGATGACAGTTTCGAGGGGGTTTTTCAGGTCGAGTTTGTAGTAGGTCCAGTCCTTCCCCTTGATCCTGATTTTCACCATTTTACCGTGTTTGTCGGGCATCAGGAAGGAGAATTGGGATTTAGCCCAGACGGGGCAAATCAGAGCTATTATTGTCAGTATGGTGATGGTTTTTCGCATTATCGGCTCAGCTTAAATTTAGATGAGTGAATCCGGGTCGGCGCCGTCTTCGGAGAATTTGAAGATTTTCTTGTCCATCCGGAAAATGCCCATTAATAACAAGGCAATAAGTATTAAAGAAGCGCTTGTCACTCGCAGGTCATATTTTTCCTCAGCGAACACTCTGCCCACTCCGATTGGAGGGAGGGGGTTGGGTGCGAGGGGTAAATCGTATTGGCGTCTCAGCCGGTCGAGGTTCGATAGATGTATGACCGGGATTTCGCTGCCGAACAGGTTGATCACCCCAATACCGGGATAGTTTTTAGGAAGGAGGCGGTGATTGAATCCCGGTTCGATGATATCGTTATTGGCGGGGTGTCCCAGGGCGGCGATCCCGCCTCCGGTGTTGACGAAGGCTTTGTAATCTTGAATTTTACCGTAGATTTCCATTCGTTTAGCGATGCTGGCTTGAAGGTCGGATTCTTCAATCAGGGGGATATCGTTTCGAGCCGCCGCTTCGCGCAGGGTCTGCCTGCCCAGTTGGGAAAGACCGATGCCGATATCGTTTCCTCCCCCTAAAGAAGCGGCGGTGGATCTGAAATCGAAGATACCTTCTTCCAACAGCACTTTTTCCATATCCAGCCAGGTGAAATCGACTTCGTTGGCTCCCCACGATGAAGAACCCAGAGAGGTGATTTGCACCGGCGCAGCGCCTAAGACTTTACAGGCGGAGAAGAGAGCGAGATTCAATCCGGGGAGGGAACCGGTGGTGGCGACGGCGATTTTGTCGCCTGCTTGAACCCCGGCTTGTTTGAGCATATCCACTATCGCCCCGGCGAAGTTGGGGTTGATAGCGGTGAGTTTGCTGGATAACAGACCCACTTCGGTAGTGGTCAAGCTGTATTGCTGGCCTACCAGGGATATCGCCAGGGGGTCGCCCAGTTCTTCGGCGATGACGCCTTTGGTGAGGCGGTGGTTATGGATAGTTTCCAGCGCTCGAAGCATTTCTTCGGCGGCGGTGATTTTTACATCGTAGTAAGGAGCTTTTACTTCCCGCCGGGTGTTTTCGGAAAGGAAGTAAAGCAGGAGGGCAATGACAGCTAAAATGGCTGTGGTTAAGGGTGATTTTATACTCGGTTTAAACATTGCCGATGACCTCCCCGCCCATAATAAGTATAAGCAGTAATCTGACGATAACCGCAGTCAGGAACATAATGGAGAGGGTTTTAATTATGCCCTGGCGCTCCATCCAGTTGGCGATTAATCCGGGAATGACGAAACCGATAGCCTGCATTCTAAAATCCAGGGAGAACGCTTCATACAGAATCAATTGCCGTGAAATATATCCAAAGATGAATCCCAGCAGAATCGCCAGCACTAATCTTCGCCTGCCATATATGAAAACGAAATGGGAAACTAACTTTATTGTTAAATAAGTGAGGAAAGCGACTGCGAGTGTTCCCAGGATTTTGTAAGGCTCATGCAAATTTAAGGCGATATATCCAGGAACGACAATCCCTCCAGCCGCCACTCCGAAAACTTCATTGAAAAACAGACTGAAAACAATTCCTAAGCCGATGGCTATTTCAATCAAATTGTCATCCTACGAAAATAGTGAATAGTGAATTTAGAATAAATGAATGAAGATTTATTTGTCACTTGTCACTTGCCATTTGCCGTTCGCTGTTTGAAGAGCGGAATGAGAAAGCTGGCAGTTTTATTGAAGCTTTTTTAGTGGGGCGCTATGTTTGCACAGTTTTCTATATTATTCGCTTGCTTTTTAAAATAATTAGCCACTTGAAGCCCTCCACCTCCCATATTGCCGATGGCGAACACCAGCATTTTCCCGGTTGGAGGCGCGGATTCGATGATGCGGTTGAACGCTTCTTCCGGTGATTTACTTTTGATGAGCACGAATTTATCCCTTCGGATTTTCAGCCTGATCGCATTAGAGACCACCTGCTCCAATTTTTCGCCGATAAACACCAACTCGTCGAAGGGGATATGGGCTTGGCAAATCTCCAACAATTGAATGGAGCGGTCGAAGCGGTCCGCCCTGGTGTTGAGCATTACGGTAAGATGGCTGCGGTCCTGGTGTATTTCATCCAGGGCGCGCCAGATTTCCAAGGTGGATTCGGGGTCGTTGGCGGCTAAGGCGCTGATGAAGAAGACTTGCGTTTCCCCTTTTTGCAGTTGGTAAATATTCATCGCGCCGGCATCGGGATGAGCGTCATACATCCCTTTCAGTGCGGTTTTTCGTTCGACGCCCAGATGTTCGCAGACCGCCAGCGCCAGTGCGACATTGGCTTTGTGTTCGATATAGGAGAAATTCGCCATTTCGTCATTTTCGACCGCTCTACTCGCCACACGAGACAATTTAGTATTCAGTTTTTCGGCTTCCCTTAGCATTAAGGGAAGATTCTTTTTTTCCGAGGTGAATGCGATTCCGTTTTTAGGCAGGGTATTGCACAGGGAACGGGTGATGTTCTCGATTGACGGTCCCATTTCGCGGACATGGTCCAGTCTGGAATTGGTGAAGACTCCGACCGTGGACTTCACCATTTGATGTTCGCAAATCCATTGAAATTGCGGCAATACCGCCATGCACTCCAGGACGATAACTTCGGGGGAGCGCCTGTTCATAAACCGCACGATGTCCAGTTGTTCGATGATATTAACTCCGTGCGGGCGGGGAACGGGTATTTCCAAGCCGTTTTCGTCGATGATTCTGGGCAGGGTGCCGGTAGTTTTCGCCAGGGTTTTCTTCCCTCCGGCTCGGAGTCCGGCGGCGATTAGCCGGGTAACGCTCGATTTGCCCCGGGTGCCGTTGACATGGATGCGAATAGGGATAGTTCTTAAAATCCGCTGGTGGCGGTTAAATTCAATCATCCAGTATGCCAGCAGCGAGATTGTCAATAGAAAGATGACCAGCATTGATATATAGAGATGTTCCCTTGAGGACCTGTTAAGTCAGTTCAAAGAAGGATGTGTTTTACTGTTATTGTAATAATTGCAGATTCAGGAAATATTATTGGTGTATTGGGTAAAGGGTTAAGGGTTCAGATAAGGAAAAGACGACAGTTTCCATTAACACTAATAGCAAAATTTATACCTTTAATCCTTCTATATCAAAGGTAATTTAAGCGGCTGTTTTGGTGAAAAAGGTAACGAGTAATGCATATATTGCGTAGTAATTTGTCGGCTTTTAATAAGCCGACCTACATTTATTATGAATAATTCAGGATGATAAAATTCACAGCAGATTAAGCAAATTAAGCAGATAATCGGTAACATTTTAGTGGAACTTCCCAAAAACCAGAGCGTAATCCGCTCTACACCGGACTAAATAACCACGAAAGAACACTAA
>JABMRZ010000188.1 GCA_013202315.1 Candidatus Tariuqbacter arcticus
ATAATAAACAGGAGATTCTTCACTTCGTTCAGAATGACAAATTCAATGAATCCAGACTTTTGCAAGAGGTTCTGATTGATAAGAAAATATACTGCAGGTTTTAGATTACGGGTTTAGGAAAATGTAAATTCTGCTAATAATAAACTTAGTATTTCTTTGTCAATGGTGTATGAAGGTCTACTTTGAATATAAATCCGTAAATTCTTTTAAACTCATTTCCAAATCTTCTCTGACAATTTTACGCAGAAGTCCTTTAGGCAAGTCTTTATTTCCATGTATGGGAACAGTAGTTATTCTTCCATCTTCAGCTTTCAAACGTATATGAGAACCCTTCCTCCTTATAATAGTGAATCCAATAGATTTCAAGAACTTAATAAGTTCACCACCCGAAATTATCGGCAGCTTAGACATTCCGGACTACTTCCAATTCTCTGAATCCCACGAACTTGTTGAGTTCTTCAATCTTGGTCTCCTCAAGACACATATCTATAACCTCTCTAATATTATCCAATGCTTTATCTATAGTTTCCCCATAGGAATGGCAGCCTTTGAACAGTGGACAGCTTACGATATAGTATCCATCTTCGTCAATTTCGATGATTATTGGCAGATGTAGTTTTTCCATTTTAGATACCTCGAATTGATATTGAATTACCCTTGAATCTCCAATAAAAATCTAAAAATTTTCCAAAAAGTCATTCTGAATCCGCCAGCCGGAGGAAACACCGAATATCGAATTCATATACTTCAACATTCCCAATTCCCAATTCCTAATTCCCAATTCCCAATTCCTAATTCCCAATTCCCAATTCCCATTCCCCTATTCTTCCTTGCTGAAATTAAAGCCGTCCTCCACATAAATCGTGTTCGGATATATGCCAACTAAAGCGCGGTATTGGTATTCGCCGGGAGGTGCGAGGGCGGGGACGCTCTGGCTCATCGTCCTGACGATAGTCAAACCGGCTGACATCGGCATTCCCACCCTGAGAACCAGAGGGCCAACTACAGTTCCAGTCGGCAATACCGCTTCAATCCAGGCGTCGATATTGACCGTGGTGGATTCATTGTTTTCGAGAGTGACAGTGTAGTCGAAATCGCCGCCGGCTGCCGGTATGATGATAGGCGGATTGACCGGTTCCAAAGTAACGGATACATTCGGCGGGGGCATCGGCTCGGTGAATCCCATCAATTTCATATCGTCCACATACCACCCATCGCCGACAACTCCTCCATCCGACTTGAATTCATAGCGAAGGTAAAAAGTGGAAATCCCCGCATACTGGTCTATATTCATATGCTCCCGCACCCAGCTGACTTGGGTGCCTTCATAGCCGGGCTGCCCGTAAGGTTGGACGCCCTGCCCCGCGCCGGGTTGAGTGTATATTCCCTGCAGCGGCACCCAGGTATAACCGTTGGAGCTGACTTCAACTTGCCCGAAATCGTAATTCGATTCGATATCCCAGCGCGTCCAGAATTCCAGCCAGAGGGAAGTTGCATTGGTCAGGTTCACCGGCTGATTCAGGGTCATTATGGCGGTTACATTATTGCCGTAATTGCCGCCGGGAGATTCGGTGAAGCTGTACTGCCCGCCGTGCGGGTTACTGCTCGATAATCCCCAACCGCCGGTCGAAGACCAATTGCCCATCCCCGCTTCAGCGTCATCCTGAAAGAATATTTCCGGCTCGCCCACCATAAGGGAGAATTCCGCCGTCCTGATATAGCCGCCCTGGTCGAGGGTCAAGGTGAACCCCGCTTGATGACCGATGGGGCAAGTCGAATCGACTTCAGCCACAAAGGGATTGGCGGAATTGTCGGCGCCGGTTCTCTTAAGGATGCTGTCGGTGGAAGCGGTGTTGGTAGTAATGATTATGTAGGGATCGGTGGTGGAGATTTCAAAATCGACCGGTTCGGAAGTTCCCCAGCCCTTGTTGAAAACGGTCGCAATCAGGTTTTCAGTATCGCCGGGAGTCAGGAAGCCGTCCTCCACTTCCAGAGAAGTAATCTCCACCAGCCCGCCCGCGCACCAGAACAGATTCAAATGACAGTCCAAATTCTCCGCCGCATTGGGCATAATCTGACTGATGGAGGGCCAGAAAGAAGAGCCGATTTCCGGTTCCACATTGATGATGTCATGCTCATGCAGTTGATAGTCTTGAGTGCGCCCATTAGAGGCATACATTATTTGATAGCAGTAACCGTAATTATAGCCGTTGTTCTGAGCGGCGTAAGCCATATATTCCATATGCACATCGTAATGTTCCGGGGGGACATTGGCGTAGCCGTAGGCGCAGAGGTAATGGTCGCCGTAGGTGTGGATGGTCATACCGGTGTGGATGTCCTGGTCGTTGATGAAGCTAATCATCGCCTGCGTCTCCGGCTCGGAAGCGGCGTATGGTCCCCGGTAAGTGGAGGAACTCGGAGTAGGACTGGAACCGGCGTTATTATAGCCCCACTGGTAGGGGTAATTACGGTTCAAATCGACGCCGTATGATCCACCGTTATTGCGGCGATTTTTACGCCACATTCCGCCGCCGTTGGGGTTGGTCTGTTGATTGTATATCAATCCATCAGGGTTGACAACCGGGACGAAATATAATTCCCGATTATCCACCAGATAGGTGACTTCTTCATCGGTGCCGTAATTTTCCAGCAGATACCACATTGCATACATTATAGCGGTATATGCGCCGGGTTCGCGGGCGTGATGCAGTCCATCGAATAATCCCTCAGGCTCGCCTTCAAAAGTTGCAGGATTATCGGATATCTTCACCACGTATATGGGATAATCGTCCCATCCATATCCGATGATTTCCTTTTCGGTGCATAAATTCGGGTAGAGCAGGTACATCGAATCGAGGTCGAATACGATTTCCTGGAAGGTGTAAAACCCGCCCATAGAGCCGTATTTCATATGCACCGGGTCTTCATCGGTCATAGGGGGTATGTTTTCCAGGTTCTTGCGGCAGATTTCGCCGTAGTGTTTTTCCAAATCTTCTTGAATTATGTTATATTGAATGCCCCGGCTGTCCAGTAAAGCGATGTCCGCCGCTTCCAAAGGGATTTCCAGCCCTTCACCCTTGATGGTGCGGGAATCATCCAGGGGCAGCCCCAATTCCGCCATTGTCAATATCGTGGTCGGCGAAGGATTGGGGATAAAAACTAAGTGATACATTTCTTTCGCCGTCGATGGGATTGAACTAATCGTCAACAACGCAATGACGGTTAAGACCGTCCAGAATCTAAGGTGTCTCATGTTCTCTCCTTTAATTGAAGTTGCAATGCAAATTGTAACCCTAATCAAGCGATGGTATTCATCCATCAAGCGGATTTTCCCATCATATAATTATACGCAATATTGTTATAAATTGCAATTTTTCCGTTGAATGAATAAAATTATTATTATGATAAGCCTGTATCCTGCCTTTATAAGTGAAAATGGACTCCAGCTTTCCAGAATGCTCAAGGTCTACCTCAAGACAAAGACTAAAAATATCACCATTTTTAAACCTAACTTCGAGATTTAATATTGAAATACTTGAAAAATTGCCGCTAATAAATTATATTTCAGGTTTATAAAAGGGTATGTTTTAATAAATAAACGGAAATCATCGATTATGGAAATCTCAATAACAGAACTTGAACCAGGCATAGTTCAAATTTCACTTTCCGGACGGTTTGACGCAGAAGGTGTGGCGTTGATCAGGGGCCAATTTCAAAGCGTTAATGTGAATGAAGGCGAACTGATTATAGTCGAGATGTCCGGGGTGGATATGCTCGCTTCTTCCGGGATTCGCCTGCTCTTAGCCAAGGCAAAAACAGCGATGGCTAATAGCGGGAAAGTGGTGATTGCAGCCGCTCAGCCCCAGGTGCAATATCCGATGACCGTCTCCGGAGTCGACACCGTATTACCGATTTATTCCACAGTAGAAAAGGCGCTTTCAGCCACCATTTAGAGAGTGACAGCGGTTTATATTGCAATCGCTATAGCCCTAATCCGGACAAGCCGGAACCAAATTCGAAATTCGAAATTCGAAATCCGAAACGAATTCAAAATTCAAAATTCAAAACTCAAAACTCAAAACTAATACGACTGATACATGGCACTTTGTAAGTTAATAAGTATTATAAAAATACAAGATTTTCTGCCAGTAAAAACGCGAATATCAGAATTTAGATACTGATTTGATGATTCTGGATATGTCGAAGGTAGAGCAGCTCACATCGTCGGGTATCCGATTGTAATTGACTGCTGCCAAGGAAATTAAAGCTTTTGGTGGGAAACTGGTGATTGCAGCGACTCAACCCCAGGTGGAATATTCGATCACAGTTTCCGGGATTGACACTCAAATTCCATTATTCAGCTCAGTTGAGAAGGCGCTTTCCGGCTGAATATGAGAAAATCATCCGGAATTATTGGATTGTTGTTCTTGAGGTAGAGAATCACCTAATATCTCGTAATACCTAAAATTGCAAAGTGCCGAGTAACAAGCGCAAAATAACGAGTGGAATTCTGTCCATCTAAGAACCCGAACAATCGACTAACAGATTAATTCTCACATAGCTCCGGTATCTGCCACATATTAACCTTCAAACCTTTTTTAGTTCCGGTTCGTCCGAGGAAGGATTATCCAAGATGAAAAAGGCTTATTCCCTACTATTTATTTCAACGCTGCTCTTCATTGCAGTCGACTGTTTCAGCCAGGAGCCTTCACAGGAACCATCTTCGATGGTGATATACGGTTCTGAAGCTTCCACCCGCGAAGGAGACAACGATTTCATCCAGCTTGTTTTCATCCAAATACCCGAAACTATCGGGGATACGTTGTATCTCAGGCTCTTCGACGCAGATTGCGGCGACGCCAACGATTCGCGATATAGCGGTTATAATACTGAAACGCGTTTCAGCCTTTACGGAGACACCCTTTCATTCACCGCACCCACCTGCACTAATCCTTTACCCGGCGAAGACGCAATTCACGCCGGCGCACTCATCACCCAGAAAACCTGCGCAGTCGATAAATTCACCGACAACAGATGGTATAATTTAGCCTCCTTTTTACCGCAACAGGGAGAAAAAGTCGGTGATAAGTATTACCTAAAACTGGTGGTTGAAGGGCTCAAAGGCGATGACGCCAATGTCTTCGATGTTTTTATAAGCTCCAATCCCAAACGCAATATTGCCCCGGAAGGGGTGAATATGTTCAATTTCTCCCCCACCATCCGGCTGCCGGGAAAGGGCGTTTTCGCGGAAATGCGCTTCTTCGCCCCCTCCAACGCTCTAAAGATAACAGTCCATAATTTCGATTTGGCGGGCGCTAAGATGGGGGTGGAAACTGCCTTCAGATCTAATCTCGAAGTCGCTTCTTCCGGGCAGGACAGCTGGTCGGAGAGCGTAGTCATTTTGGAGGAAAGCGAACAGGGAAGGTTATGCGCGCTTACATTTGAAGGCGGTAAAGAACTTCCCAACGATGCCACTTTCTACATCACCGATGAGAACGAAAATACCATCCCTATCCAGCTCCCCATATTTACTCAAAAGCCTAACAGCCGCCCCAATCCCGAATACGACATTAAAGCGCTGTCCGACGCCCGCACTTATCTCTTCGATGCCACGCGTTCCAGTGATGCCGATGGCGATGCGCTCAACTTCTTCTGGGATTTCGGCGATGGCGGCGCTGCCGAAGGACAATCGGTTACTCACCGATATCCGAAAACCGGGAAGTATGAAGCGGTCTTGATTGTGAGTGATATGTCCGGGCAGGTTGGCAATAGTTCGCTTTTGCGGTTCCCGGTATGGGTCAATTTGTCCCCCGTCGCCGATGCCGGATTAAGCATAATCGCCGCTCCCGGCGAGATATTGACCTTCGATGCTTCGGAATCAAGCGACCCGGATGGGGAAATTGTGCGTTATTCCTGGGATTTCGGGGACGGTTCCCGCGCTGAAGGTAAGACAGTAACCCACGCTTATAAACGGGCGGAGCATTATAGCGTCTCCTTGAGAGTGGAGGATAATTCGGGCAGCCCTCAAAATTTCGGCACCGATGAATTGGAAGTGTGGATAAATTCTCCCCCCGCGGTTGAATTGGGAGATGATATAGCCTGTTCACCCAATCAGACTATTATGCTAAGCGGACAACAGAGCTTCGACTCCGATGGAGATATCGTCGATTTCTTCTGGAATATGGGCGATGGAACCGAAAAACGCGGTCTTGAAATCGAGCATTCGTATGAAGCGCCCGGGCAATACCGGGTTACCCTCAAAGTAGAGGACGATGCCGGAACGATAAACAGCTCCACATCCGACTGGCTGATTGTTACCGTCAACGACCCTCCGGCAGCAAAGATAGTCAGCGATAGGGATTTAGTGTCGGTGGGGGATATTATAAATTTCGACGGCGCCGTCTCTTTAGATCGCGATGGGGAAATCATCCATTATGCTTGGACTTTCGGCGATGGAGCGGGAGCGGAAGGCGGAAAGCCGTCTCACGCCTACGATTTCTCAGGCGTCTATACGGTGAACTTGACTGTACAGGACAATTCCGGCACCAATTCCGAGTATTCCCGGACTTCAAAGAAAATCATCGTCAACTACCCTCCGGCAGCGGAAGCGGGTATGGATCAACTGGTAACTTCCAGCGTGGTGAATTTCGACGGCAGCGGTTCGAGCGACAGAGATGGAGCGCTCATCGCCTATTTATGGGATTTCGGCGATGGTTCCAAGAGCGATGAAATGTCGCCCTCTCACACCTATGGAAATCTGGGCACTTACAATGTTGCCCTGACTATTACGGATGACTCTAAAACTTCCACCGATAAACATACCGATGGTATGACGGTCATTGTGAACCATCTTCCCATCGCCGACGCCGGATTGGATCAGATTGGAACCCCAGGGCAGGAAATAACTTTCGACGGCTCGGAATCTATGGATATGGACGGCGAGATTGCCTCTTTCAAATGGAATTTCGGCGACGGCGCTGAAGCCTTGGGAGAAGTAGTGAAGCATAATTACTCGAAGCCCGGGGCTTATTCGGTAACACTGACGGTTAGGGACAACACCGGACATCCCAATGCGTTCAGCATCGATGAGACCAGGGTTCACATCAACGCCCCCCCAACCGCAGACGCAGGCGCCGACAAGCTGACCGCTCCCGGCGATAAGGTGGTTTTCAACGGCAGCGGTTCGTTCGACACCGATGGGAAGATAATCTCATACAGATGGGATTTCAGCGACGGCGATAATTCCTTCGATAAGACTATCGCCAGACGACAATTTGAAAAGCCGGGCATCTATACCGCCGTTTTAACGGTTACCGACAACAGCGGCGCTGATAATTGCCAGGCTCAGGATAAAATTATCATACGGGTGAACCACTCGCCGGAAGCGAAAGCCGGCTCCAACATTCACACCAACAAGCATACGGTCAGCTTCGATGCCGCCGCTTCGGCAGATGCTGATGGCGACCATTTGACTTATGCTTGGGACTTCGGCGATGGCAGCCCGCCAATGTGGGGAGTCAAGGTTTCTCACACTTACACCAAGGGCGGGGTGTATCCGGTAATCCTCACGATTGACGATGAAAGCGGGCTGAAGAACTCGAAGAACTCGACCTCAATCACGGTGCAAATCGACGAACCGCCCATCGCCGATGCGGGCGAAAATATGACTATTTCCGCCGGGGATATGGTGCTGTTCAATGGCGGCGGCTCTATCGACCCTGAAGGCGGAGTTATGAAGTATCATTGGAACTTCGGAGACGGCGAAACCGCCGATGGCGTCAACCCAACCAAAAAATATACTAAAGGCGGGGTCTACCAGGTAACTCTAACCGTTCACGATGATTCCGGACTGCCGGGCAACTTCGATATAGATCAAATTGCGGTTCAGGTTGCGGAATCGCCGGTCGCTGAAGCAGGTCCCGATCAGGTTGTGGGGGTGAATGAAGAAGTCCGTTTCGACGGGACCGGTTCCACCGATTTGGATGGACTGGTCAACAGCTATTCCTGGGACTTCGGAGACGGCGATACGGGAGGAGGACCTACACCCACCCATGTCTTCACCGAACCGGGCATATACCGGGTAACATTGACCATCACCGGCGATAAAATCGGGGACTGCAGCAACCGCGATTCCGACTTTTTATCTGTCACCGTCCACGACGCGCCCACCGCGAAATTCTCCTGCGTCAATTTAGTTCCCCAAGGGGAAGCGGTCGAATTCGACGCCTCGGAGTCGGAAAGCCGAATGGCGGAAATCGTCAAATACGAATGGGATTTCAACGATGGTGGCTTTGCCGAAGGGGAAAAAGTAGCCCACACCTTCGATAAAGCCGGCAGGTATATAGTAACCCTCACCGTCATCAGCGATTCCGAAACCGAGTACAATAAGGGAACGGCGAAGAGCATGGTGGTGGTCAATGGTTCTCCGACAGCCGATGCGGGTGAGAATAAATCGGCTGGGGTCAATCAGAGCGTACTCTTCGATGGTTCAAAATCGACGGATAATGACGGAGCAATCACTTCCTACAGCTGGGATTTCGGAGATGGAACTTCGGGTGAAGGGATGCAGATTCAACACCAGTATTCATCCAGCGGCAGGTATATAGTTACCCTGAAAGTAATCGATGACACTGAACTACCCAATAATTGGGCGGTTGATACGATTTTCGTGCAAGTGAACGAAGCCCCGGCGGCGGTGATAGAATGCGCTGAATGGGTGGCGGTCGGCGAGGAGGCGATATTCAGTGGTGCGGGATCGAGCGATGCCGATGGTGATATCGCCAGCTACAAATGGGTGTTCAGCGATGGAAGGACTGCGGAAGGCGTTGAAGTCTCCCACCGGTTCCAGGCGGCGGGGATATATCAAGTAACCCTGACGGTGGACGACGGGGATTCGGTGAATAACAGTTCGGCTTTCACCACGGTTAAAGTTAAGGTCAATCACCCGCCTATTGCGGTGGGGGGACCGGATAGGATAGTCAGTCCGGGTGAAACAGTTGAGTTCGATGGTTCATTTTCCGAGGATAGAGACGGAGAAATCATCGGTTATCGATGGGATTTCTATGATGGTGCAAGCGCGGAGGGAGCCAAAGTTTCCCATGTATTCTCGGAACCTGGACTGAATAATGTTGTTCTGACCGTAACGGATGATTCCAGGGTGGAAAGCGGAGTGGCGGCGGATACCGTGCTGGTCCGGGTTAATGCGGCGCCCGTCGCTGTCGCCGGGAAGGATATCGAAGCATTCACCGGCGGAGCCCACGATGAAGTCCACTTCGACGGTTCAAAATCGTACGACCCGGATGGCGATCCCCTTTCGTTTCACTGGGACTTCGGTGACGGCAGCAGCGCCAATGGCGCAACAGTATCACATAAATTCCTTAAAACCGGTAAATATACTGTAAAACTGCGGGTCAGCGACAGCACCGGAACCTCCTGCAGTGAGAATTCCGATGAAATCACGGTAACGGTTCAAAGGAGGGATTAATACTCTAATTCTGATATTTTGGCTTGAAAATAGGGATTAGGGGTTTGGGGTATAGTGGGCTGTCATTCCCGCAAGCGTAGCGCGTCGTGAATCGATTCCGGACAAGCCGGAATGACATTAAATAGGACCGATAATTAAGCATTACCGAGTAAAATACATAACCGGAATCCATTATATTTCGGTTCCCTGTTCATAGTTTAATTTAAATTTTAAAATCTTAATTTTCAATTTCTTATGTCTCATAAAGTGGTATGCACCGCCGGGCATATCGACCACGGTAAAACCGCTTTGGTCAAAGCGTTGACCGGAATGGACACCGACCGCCTGAACGAAGAAATACTGCGCGGGATTACCATCGACCTCGGCTTCGCCTTCTACGGAGACGATGTCACCATCATCGACCTTCCCGGTCACGAACGGTTCATCAGGAATATGGTCGCCGGCGCCGCCACCGTGGATTGTGCGCTGTTAATCGTCGCCGCTGACGATGGACCGATGCCCCAAACGAGGGAACACCTCGACATCCTGAACCTATTGGGCATCAACAACGGTATGACCATCATCACCAAGACCGATTTAGTCGAAGAGGAATGGCTTGAACTGGTAGTCACAGAAACCCGCAATATCACCGAAGGCACTTTCCTGGAAAGAGCGTCCATTTTGACTGTCAATTCACTTTCAGGCGCAGGGATTGATGAATTCAAGCGAACTTTCGATAGAACCCTGAGCGATCTTCCCCCCAGAACCGCCCGCCCTGAATTCCGCCAGCCGGTCGACCGTTCTTTCACCATCAAAGGTTTCGGCGCCGTCGTCACCGGCACCATAATTTCCGGACGGGTTTCCCTCAAACAGACCCTCGAACACCTTCCCGCCGGGCGCTTGGTGAAGGTTCGGGGCATTCAGGTTCATGGAAAAGATGTGGATTCGGCTGAAGCCGGCGCCCGCGCCGCCCTCAACCTTACCAGTGTGGAAAAAAACGAAATCGCCCGCGGCGATGTCCTCGCTGAGCCGGGATTATTGCATCCGTCGGTAAGATTCGACTGCATAGTGGAACTATTGAATAGCAGTCAATCCCTGAAACACCGCCAGCGCCTCCGTTTTCATATCGGGACGGCGGAAATAATCGGCAGAATCCTCCTGCTTGAAGGCAATATCCTGAATCCAGGCGAATCGACTTTCGCCCAGCTTGAACTTGAGAAACCGGCAATGGCGCTGCGTGGCGACCGTTTCGTCTTCAGAACCTATTCTCCGCAAATCACCACCGGAGGCGGGACTATTCTAACGGCTGCCGAAGAAAAACACAAACGGCGCCAAAAACCCCTGCTTCAATTATTGAACGCCTTGGCGCAAGATGATGAAAGTGAGATAGTCCTTAGAATCCTCGCCGATGCGGGCGGAACCGGTATGACCAGCGATAATATTCTCTCCAAAACCGGATTCATCTATGCAGATTTCCAGGATTTGATGAGGGGACTTGTCGATAAGGGTAAAGCCATCGAAAAAGCGTCGGGCGGCAGCGTATGGTATATCACTCCTCAAGTATCGGAAGAAAATCTCCGCTTAATACTCCAGGCTGTCATAAAATTTCATCAGGAAAATCCCGCCAAACCCGGTTTCACTTTGGCGGAACTGAAGGGCGAGACGGGCTTCCCTGATGGTTCCCCTTTCCTCGAATATGCGCTCGACCTTATGATGAAAGCGGATGAGATAAAACGGGCGGGTTCCCTTTATGCCCTACCTTCTCATAAAATCAAGCTTGACGCCCGCCAGAGGCAACTCGCTGATTCAATGCTGGAGATAATCGAAAGCGCCGGGCTATCGGCTCCCAAAGCGCACCCCATCGCCAACCGGCTGAAAGCCGATGTCAATGAAATCCTCGACTTGATGGCTATATTGGAAAGTCTGGGGAATATCGTCCGGTTGGACCGGGATACGGTGATCTCGCGGGAGGTGTGTGATAATGCGGTGGAGAAAATACGAAGGTTAGCGGAGGAAAAGGCGGTCATCCTTCTGCCCGATGCGATTCAGGTTTTAAATGCGAGCAGGAGAGTCACCGTTGCCTTTCTGGAATATTTAGACAAGGTGGGAATCACCGAAAGATACGGCGACGAACGCAGATTGAAAAGTTAGCCCGAGATATTTTAAATTGAAAATTAAGAATTTAAAATGGAAAATGAAAAACACTTCAGCGTTTAGTATTAAAGTAACTGTTTAGCTTTTTGAAATCAAATGACACCATTATTGTCATCCCGAACTTGTTTCGGGATCTGCTAGATGCTGAACCAAGTTCAGCATGACCTCATTTCTTAGCATGTACTTCATAGAACTAAAGTATTGCGTATTAAAAAAACAATAATCGACATTTTTTGTCAGTCCAACGCAATAAACGCCTACAGCCTCTTTTTCAGCACATGCCAGCATTCCGAATCGCCCCGGGGGATGCACCTTTCGATGACATAATCGAGATTCGGATTTAACCCTTTCACTAAATTCTCTTCCATTGAGGTATGAGCCTGGCAGGTTTCAGGTTTGGTGAAGGGATAAGGGCATTCCGGCACCATAATGGTGATTTTCTCATCCGTCCATTCGATAACTTCACCATCCGAGCGCACTCCATTGAAAACTCTTACCAGGAAAAGCCCCACCTGCTTAATATCCATTTCTCCTTGACGCGCTCTGACTTTGCCGGCGATTTCCCTGCCGTATTGGGCGCTTACATTCTTTATTAGCTCGAATCCCGCCTCGCCGAACCGTTCCACCACCGCTTCATACAGTTTTCGTATGCGGGTCTGTAAGCCTTTAACCGTGCTGGCGTATCTTTTATCGAGGGGAACTTCTTCAATAGTCACCCCGGGAGGTAGTTTAATCATAATAGCCTAACCCGGACGAGCCGGAACAAAATTCTAAAATCGAAATCCGAAATCCGAAACAAATTAAAAATTCAAAA
>JABMRZ010000189.1 GCA_013202315.1 Candidatus Tariuqbacter arcticus
GCGATTGTGCTTGGATTTTGGGCTGGGAAACCCAGCCCTTACAAGATTGGGTCAACAATTAATGTCGCTTATTATAAATCCCGCTTTCGGGATTTCAATGTATTGGATAGTGAATGAACTTTGATCAGCGAGGAGACAACAATATATCTCCTGATAGTTCTTCGGGATTTACGGGCGGAGTCAACCATACAGGAGCAAAACGAAAGCGTTCGTTCTTACAAAAAGGCTCATTGGCATATTTGACCGCGTTATATGCTTCCGGAACCACGACCGGCAGCATCCTACGGATGATTTCCGGAGTTCTCGCAGCAAGGTTTGTTGAACCGGCGACTTTGGGGTTGTTCAACGGGATCGGTCTGGTCAACAGCTACGCAGTATTTCTGCATATCGGTGTTCTAAGCGCACTCGATAGAGAATTGCCGTATTACATAGGAAAAGGGGAGCGTGAAAAGGCTTACGAATTGGCGTCTGCGGCGCAGGCATGGGCTTTACTCCTCGGAATATGCACAAGCGCTCTTCTTCTTATATTGGCATTAACGCAAGCTGTTTTGGGTCGATGGCAACTCGCCGCAGGGTGGGGCACTCATGCCATCGGTGTTTTCCATACTTTTTTCATCATGATATACCTTCTCGCCATTTATAGGACACAAGGCGAGTTTGGCAAGCTTGGGGCTGCGAGTGTAGTCCGAGAAACAACCCATCTAATCATGGTTGTCACTGTATGGCTGTTCGGTTTTTACGGTCTTTGTATCCGCAATTTAGCATTCGTAGTCATTAATTCAGCCTTTTTGTGGCGGTGGCGGCCACTAAGAGTCCGTTCTCGATGGAACTGGAAAAATTTTCGACATCTCTTAAAAATAGGACTTCCCATTTTCGGTGTGGTGCAGCTTTACGCCTATTGGGAAGTTCTAAATTTAACCTTAGTTTTAAAGATTATGGGCATAGAGGGTATGGGATTATATTCGCTTGCTGCGATGAGCGGTATGATTTCAATGCTCCCCCAGACAATGTCGAAAATTATTTTCCCCCGAATGGCTCTGCAATTCGGTTCGACTGAGAATATAAACGACTTGTTTCGAATGGCTGTACGCCCGATAATTGTGCTAATATTAGTTATAATCCCCATTGTTTATATTGCCTGGATGCTGCTTCCAACCTTGGTGGAGTTCATACTGCCGAAATATGTTGACGGGATCAAAGCCGCTCAATGGACGCTGCTTCTTTCGATAATAATTTGTATGACGCCTATTAATAACATATTCAATGTAGTCAAGCGTCAGGAATTATATGCGATTGCTATTATAACCGGCATTGCCGGATATCTTGTGAGCCTTTATTTATTGATTGGCAAAGAACCTTATCTTGCCGGGTTTCCGCAATCGATGCTGATCGGCCAGTCTATTTTCATAATAATGTGTTATGCATTTATTTTTATGTTGAAAGTTAAAGCGAACAAAAGCCCTCATACATAATATGGATAGATTGAGACATGAATTGAGTTTAACTGTTTTTACTTAAGGGGAGGAACTTCCTGCAATAATATTGAATTTTCTATTAGGTCATTTTTAAAGTGAATCAGCAGATACGGGTTATTTATCAATGAGGCTTTAGAAGGAATTTTGCAGGGATTCGAAAATTTGAATTATTTTAGTCAGGATTAATATGATAGACATTTTAGTAGGAGGGGATATTTGTCCGATAAACAGGAATCTTCCTTTGTTCCAAGCTGGCGATGCAAGCGGGATATTTCACGATTTATTGGAATATTTTCAGAGAGCGGATATATCATTAGTGAATCTTGAATGTCCTTTAATCGAAGTGGAATCTCCAATTGAAAAATGCGGTCCGGTGTTAGGCGTTTCCAGCGATTGTGTTAAAGGTATTAAAGCGGCTGGAATAGATATAGTCAATCTGGCAAATAATCACATTTTGGATCATAGCGCAGAGGGTTTGGGCAATACGATGAGGGTTTGTGAAGCGTCCGGTATAAGAACATTCGGGGCGGGCAAGGATATTAATGCTGCCAGAGAGATTGTGGTGGTTGAAGTAAAAGGCAAGCGCATTGGTTTCCTGGGTATGGCTGAGCATGAGTTTTCAATATCGACTGTTGGATGCTGGGGAGCGAACCCGCTGGATTTGATCGATTATGTCAGAAACCTTAGAGAGCGAAAAAACGATTATGATTACTTGATAGTTTTAGTGCACGGAGGAAAGGAATACTATCCTTATCCTACCCCGCGTTTGATGGAGACATGCCGTTTTTTAGTGGAGATGGGCGCGGATGCTGTAATATGTCAGCATTCCCATTGCCCGGTATGTTTTGAGACTTATAAAGGGAGCCATATAGTATATGGTCAGGGGAATCTTATTTTCGACAGATATCCTGTCCCAACAGATACTTGGTATAAAGGTTTTTTAGTCAAACTTACGATATCCGGGGAGAAGGATTCTACATTGGCTATCATTCCCTATATCCAATCAGATTCGCAAGCCGGCGCCAGGCGGATGAACAGCGAAGAGGAGATGGAGTTCTTGAAGGCTATCGAAAAGCGGTCCAATGAAATTCTGGTGAAGGATTTTGTTCAAGAACGATGGCTGGAGTATTGTCGTTTGGAGAGAAATTATTATTTGAGCGCAGTTTTGATGCCAAATCGCGTTTTATCCCGGCTCAACAGGAAGGGAAGTATCATTAAGTTCTTTTATAAGCGCAAATTCTTTTTTCGGATGCGAGCCTTTATTGAATGTGAAACGCACAGGGAGGTTATCAGCACGATTTTAAATGATGAAATCAATCTTACACCTAAATCCAGAGAGTAGATATAATGCAAAAAAAAATGTATTATAGAAATGGTGTTTTTATTGATGAAACTGATGGTATTCCTTATGATGGGGCGGATGAAATTAATACGGAACATCCATTTATGCTTCATCCTTTGGGGTTCCCAATATTTATACCAAGGCATATCTTATCCGATTGCAACGAGTATAACAACGGCGATCCTTACACAGTAAGAGAAAATATTAATAATGAATTCCACCAAAGGCGTATTAATTCAACAGTAAGACTTCTTAAAGGTATAGTAACTGCCGAATCAAGAATATTAGATATAGGGTGTGGCGAGGGATATATCACAGCTGAAATAGCGAAAAGGTTGGATATGAAGGATATTTGTGGTTTAGATTGTTCGCTGAGTGCTATTGAAAAAGCGAAAAGCAGCTTTCCCCAGATAGAATTAGCGGTTGCAGACGCTTATGATCCTCCTTATCCCGATAGTTTTTTTGATGTCATCGTGTGTAACAATTTGTGGGAACATGTACCGGATCCACTTTCTTTGCTTACAAACATAAGCCGGATTTCTAAGCCGGACGGATTCTTAATCATTTCTACTCCAAGCAGATATCGTTTCGAGAATCTAATTAGGGTTTTCATGGGTAAGAGTGTAAAATTGGTAACACAAAATCATGTAACTGAGTATTCCGTGGGCCAAGTTAAGGAACAGCTTAGATATGGAGGATACGATGTATTAGAAGCAAAAAGTCAAAGTCTGAAATATTCGCCTGGTGGAATAAAGCACTTTATTGCATATAGGATTGTTAAACCTCTATTACAATTATATATGGGATTAGTAAACTCGAATCACAGCCTGGAGACCACGGTTTTCTTTTTAGCTAAAAAACTTAAGCAGCAAATGAAAAAAATGGGCTTCTAAAATTGTAATGGCAATATAGGGTTAAGTCACGAAACACGATGGGAATTATTTACGACCCCTCCCATTACCATGCTTATTGGATGGCAGCCTGTTTAGATATACAAGTGTCCTATAGAGTAATAGATATCCGTACGGATGATTGGATTGACCGTGTGACACAGTCAGGATGTTCGGCGTTTTTAATCTGGCCAATGTTATCCTCTGCAGTATTGAAGGAAATGGTGGACGAAAGATGACTGTTTATGGAACAGGATTTGGGGTTGTATGTGTTTCCATTATCATATCAATAACTGGATCTCATCATCAGGTTGAATCAACAGTATTTTATCTTTTCCAACTTGAGGAATCACACAGTGCTAATTCGAAAACTTAAAACAGTTTTACGATACATTAGAAAAGGCAAATGGTCGTACATTGCACAACTGGCTGCCCGTAAACTACTTAGACAGCTCAAACCGGTGTTAAGCCCGGTTATCTATGAATCAATTTCTATGTATATTGTATTGGGATATTGGCCTAACTTGCGCCATCCCCGGTCATTTAATGAAAAATTGACTCACCAGAAATTGTTCATAGAGAATCCTCTCTTCACCATCGTGTCTGATAAATGGCGAGTGCGTCAATATGTTTCCGAGCGGGTATCAAAGGACATATTGAATGAGGTTTACTTTGTGGGTAATGATCCTGAAAATATCCCTTTCGATGATTTGCCTTCGAAGTTTGCGATTAAGGCGAATCATGGTAGTAAGTGGAATATATTAGTCACTGACAAAGCAACTTTTGACCGTCGGACAGCCATAATACAGTGCAAAAAATGGATGGCACAGAAGTACAGCAGCTTGGCACAAAGATATGAAAGACAATATGATGAGATTAAGCCACTGGTGATGGTTGAAAAATTCATTGAGCCCAGGTCAGACGGCCTCCCATTGGATTATAAGTTTATGTGTTTTCATGGTGTTGCGCACTTCATTTATGTGGTTACATATGATTCATCAGGTTACAGACTAACATATTATGACACTAATTGGAGAGATTTGGATTTTGAATTCGTGCATCCTAAGGGAAGAGTAATACCCAAGCCACCACAACTCAATGAGATGATTGTGATTTCAGAACGCTTGAGTTCTGAAATTGATTATTGTAGAGTGGACCTTTATTGTCCTAATGATGAAGAAATAATATTCGGTGAGATCACGATTTGCCCGGGAGGCGGCCATTTGGAGTTTAATCCAACGGAATGGGATTTTCGAATGGGGGAGTATTGGTGATTAGTACCTAAATTCTGAGATTCGTGTTTTTTCTGGCAGAA
>JABMRZ010000190.1 GCA_013202315.1 Candidatus Tariuqbacter arcticus
GAGTCGAATTTTTCTATTTCGGCAACAGCCCCTTCGGGAAATGCTATAGTTGGAAATTAGGAATATCGCATCATAAGAGTATCAAACGCCAAGCGCTAATGAAATTCTACTTGTTACTTTAATTACTTCACAATATCTTCAATTAAAGCCTATCATTTGGGAAACTCGCCTTTATATCTGTAGTTAAATAATTATAGACTTCCAAAGACCAATAAGCATAAACGATGGCACAAAATATCATTTCAAACATATTCGGTTCCAGGAAGGAACGGGAAACTAAAAAGTTATGGCCGGTTGTCGAACAGATTAATCTCGAATTCGATAAACTTAAGAGCCTTTCGGAGTCGGAACTTCAAAGAAAAACCGAGGAATTCAAAGCCCGGCTTGCAGACGGCGAATCGCTGGACGATATCCTAATTGAAGCCTTTGCGGCGGTGAAGGAAACTTGCCGCCGATTGCTGGGCAAGAGTTGGATGGTGGTGGAACAGAAGGCAACTTGGGAAATGGTCCCCTTCGATGTCCAGTTGATGGGCGCTGTTGTCCTGCATCAGGGGAAAATCATAGAAATGGCTACCGGTGAAGGCAAAACCCTGGCCGCCACAATGCCGCTCTATTTGAACGCCCTCGAAGGCAAAGGCGCTTACCTGGTGACTGTCAACGATTACCTCGCCCGCCGCGACTCGGAATGGATGGGTGAAATTTATCGATATTTGGGGCTTTCGGTCGGAGCGATTATTTCTCATATGTCCCCCAGCGAGCGGAGGAAGCAATACGCCTGCGATATCACCTACGGCACCAATAACGAATTCGGTTTCGATTACCTCCGGGATAATATGGCAGTCAGTCCGGAAGATGTAGTTCAGCGCAGTCACCATTACGCCATCGTGGACGAGGTCGATTCGGTGCTGATAGACGAAGCGCGGACTCCATTAATCATTGCCGGACCTTCCAATGTGTCAGACAGCGGCCGGTTCGCAAAACTTAAACCGTCGATAGACCTGTTAGTCCGCCGTCAGCGGCAGGTTGCGGACCAAATCATCACCGATGTGGAAGAGGCTTTACGGCAGGGGGATGAAGCGCGGGTGGCGGTCGATTTATTCATTGCAAGCAAAGGCGCGCCGCACCACAAACGAATGCTCAAACTGCTGGAAGACGGGCATGCCAAGAAACTGCTTCATGAAGGGGAACGCGACTTCCTGATGAAGACCAGCGCACAAGGCGGAGTGAATATGAGCCGGGAAGAATATTTCAAAGATTTATTCTTCTTCATAGAAGAGAGAGAGCATTCCATCACCACCTCCGAAAAAGGGGATGAAACGCTGGCGAAATTTATGGGTGTATCGGTAGATGACTTCAACCCGCCTGACCTGACAGAACAAATCTTTGAAATAGAACAAGACCCATACTATACGCCCGAACAGAAGGCGAAAAAGCGGATGGAGGCGGAAGATAAATTCAGCCGCTTCAGCGAACAGAAACACGATATATCCCAACTCCTTCGGGCATATACGCTTTATGAAAAAGATGTGGAATATGTGGTGCAGGAGGGTAAGGTTTTAATCGTGGATGAATTCACCGGACGGTTGATGCACGGCAGGCGCTTTTCCGAAGGACTGCATTCGGCTATCGAAGCGAAGGAAGGGGTGAGGATTGAACAAGAAACCCAGACCATCGCCACTATCACCTTGCAGAATTACTTCCGTCTGTATGACAAACTGGCGGGTATGACCGGCACCGCTGAAACCGAAGAAACCGAATTCTGGAACACCTACAAACTGGAAGTATCGGTAATACCCACTAACGAGGCGGTTTGCAGAACGGATAACGACGACCTCATCTACCGAACTAAGCGCGAAAAATATAAAGCTATCATTGATGAAATCGAGGAATGTCACCAATCGAATCAACCGGTTTTGGTGGGAACGGTTTCGGTGGATGTTTCGGAGACCCTGTCAAAAATGCTGAAGCGGAGAGGGATAAAGCACAATGTTTTGAACGCAAAACACCATCAACAGGAAGCCGAAATCGTCACTCAAGCCGGGCAGCCCGGGGCGGTTACCATCGCCACCAATATGGCGGGCAGGGGAACGGATATCAAGCTCGGTTCCGGCGTGGTGAAGTGGCTTGGCGAAGCCGGGGATAAAACTAAAACCTCCGGCGGATTGAGGGTTATCGGAACCGAGCGGCACGAGTCCCGCCGTATTGACCGCCAGCTTCGCGGGCGGTCAGGCAGGCAGGGCGATCCGGGGGGTTCGAGATTCTACCTTTCCCTGGAAGACGACCTGATGAGGCTTTTCGGGTCGGAACGAATCGCTTCCATAATGGATCGAATGGGCATCCAGGAAGGGGAGGTTATAGCACATCCTTTGGTGACCAAGTCGATAGAGAAGGCTCAAAAGCGGGTGGAAATGCGGAATTTCGATATCCGTAAACACCTGCTGGAATATGACGATGTGATGAACCAACAGCGGGAGGTTATCTACAAACGGCGCGGCGCTTTGCTTTTCGGTGAGAATCCGGAAGTGGAAATTGTGAGCTTAATCGAAGATTATGCGGAATACATCATCGAAGTATTCACTGATGAAAAGACCGACAGCGATATGTGGGATTGGAAGACCATAAAGGATAAACTGGGGATGAATATGTTAGTCACCCTCGATTATTCTGAGGAAGAGCTGCGCGGGGTGACTCAGGACGATTTGCGGGAAAAGATTATCGAATCCGCCAAGCGGAATTTGGAATTCAAAAAGCGGGAATTGGGCGGTGAGCTTTCGGATAGACTGTTCCGCTTTGCGCCCCTGCGCATCATCGATATGAAATGGAAAGACCACCTATATGATATGGACAGGATGAAGGAAGGGGTGGGACTGCGCGCTTATGGTCACAAAGACCCGCTGGTGGAATACAAGAAGGAAGGCTTCCAGATGTTTATGGATATGCTGGACAGTATCTCCGAGGAAACATTGAAAGTCGTATTCCGGGCGCAATTTAAAATTTCACCGCCCGAAGGGGTCTCTGCGCCGGACAGGATGAGGCTGGTTCACCAAGAGTCGGCGAATTTGGGCTTTGCCGGCGCCGCGGCTTCGCCGGAAGGTCAAGCGGGCGCTCCTTCATCCGGTGGTTCCCCGCGTTCAGGCAAGCTCCGGCCGGTGAAAAAAACGATGCCGAAAGTCGGGCGCAATGAACCCTGCCCCTGTGGAAGCGGAAAGAAGTATAAACACTGCCATGGAAGGGTATGATTTATAATGGTTTTCAAAGGGATTTTCCTATAATCCCTCTTAATCCCCCTTTAAAAAAGGGGGAAACATAGGTGATTATTCTCATGAACCGGTATATATAGTGATTCTTGAAGGGTCTGTTGCCGAAATAGAAAAATTCGTCTCTAATCGTGGTGTCGGGTCTCCGGACCTGACACCAAATAACTGTTATTTTTATATATGCTGTCGACTCCGGAGAGTCAACAGCACGTTGCCTTGATTTGGGAAACAAGCTCTATAAGAA
>JABMRZ010000191.1 GCA_013202315.1 Candidatus Tariuqbacter arcticus
AATCAATCTCTTACCAAGTGATATATTTATCATTAGTATTTATTCGTGTTCATTCGTGGTAAATTAGTTTGCATCACCCACACGATATAGCGAAGAACCAAAAAACTAAAAGCCTCACAACTAAACTTAAGGAGGAAATTGCCTTATGTGTAGAAAAGCACTATTTTTAATCATCATCACAGCTTTATCAGCGGGCTTAGTTTTCGCTTATGCGCCGGTGAAATCCAATTCAGTGAAGGACGCCCCTAAAATCGTGCAGAAAAACCTCAGCGATGAGAGCGAATTTACCGCTCCTGAGGGTTTAGGCCCCGCTTATGTTCCTATGAACACCGATGATCCCATCGGCGAATTCTTCATCTTCGGGACAACTTGGTGCGATATCCAGCACAACGCATCGTGCGGTCGGCAGATTCAGGTGGATAATGCGGGCTGGATTCATATCGCCTGGATGAAGGGTGAAGACAACGGCGCTACTCAGCGGCATATCTGGTATCAATTGATGAATACCGATGATCAGTTGATATTCGTCGGTTCTCAACTGGGTATCCGGGTGGACCAGAGTTCCAGGTCTGGCTACACCACAATGGATTTATACCCTGACAATCGCGCTATGCCCACTTTTCACCAGTTGACGCCGGGCTATGCCTTATATCATTCGGCGCTCGGTTTCGATTATTTTCCACAAAGCGGAGCGTTCGCTGCTACAGACCTGCCTTGGGTCTATGATGAGTGGGGAAATGATATGAAGGTGGAATGGCCTCATATGGAAGCCGCCTATGATTCCAGCTTCGTCATCATTTCCACTCATAATCCCCCTGCAGGGTCTCGCCACGATTTCTATTACTGCCGCGCAACTTTCAACCCGTTGACCAACAGCCTCACTTTCATGAATCAATATGGCGAGCCGGAACAGGAACTGATAGACTTTACCACTGTAGTCGCAACGGAGCCTGCCGCTTCCCCCGTATCGAACAAGGTGGCTATCGGCTGGCTCAACTATGGCACCACTTCGGGCGATTCCAGTCAATATGACAATGACTTGATTGTCTGCATTGCCGAAGATGGGATAACCTTTAATTGGAGCGACACCATTAACATCACAAATTGGATACCGCCTGATTATCATTTATTACCGGATACATTGGCTGCGGACAAGGATACTTTGCGCTGTTATCCTGATTTGTGTATGCTCTATGATTACAATGATATCCTCCATGTCTTCTTCACCACCAGGGGCTACTATGCAATTGAAGGCACCCTCACCTGGGGCAATGGCTATATATGGCATTGGGATGAATTGAATCAGGTTTATTCCATGGTCGCCAACGGGTGGTTCAAGAACGGTTATTATGACCCGGGCGCATGGAATATTTATGTTGGTCGTTCTTCCGCCGGAATCGACCCGGAGACCGGGCATATTTATTGTATGTACCAGCGCTATTTCCAACCGATGGACACCACCCTCAACGAACCCTTTCCCTATATGTGGGGTGATACTTCCGATTGGTCTCAGGGCGGATGGCCCAACGGTGAAATCTGGATGACCAAATCGGTCGACGGCGGCTGGAGCTGGTATGAGGGGATCAATGTAACCAATACATATACTCCCAATGCTGCTCCGGGAATGTGTATGAGCGAATTGACCCCCAGCATGTCCCCCGATGTGGTGAACGGCTTCTGCCATGTATTCTACATTGAAGACAAGGATGCGGGATGCATCTTCCAGAATGAAGGGACTTGGACATTGAATGATGCAGTCTATCACCGCGTCCCCATCGAAGGAATTCCGGAGGAACCGGTGCTTCCGCCTTATCCGATGCATTGTGATTCTTCCGGTATGCCGACCCCGAGCTGGGTAGAAGAGGAACCGGGCTTGTATCCGCACGATTTTGAATTGAGTCAGAATTATCCCAACCCGTTCAACCCGGTAACCGCCATCAATTATTCACTACCGATTGACGGCTACGCTACGCTTAAGGTATATAATGTGAAGGGCGAGGAAGTCGTTAGGCTGGTCGATGACAGGCAGGAAGCCGGCGGTCACACGGTTAGTTTCGACGCTTCCAATTTGACGAGCGGAGTGTATTTCTATCAACTTAAGGCGGGCGGCTTCACTTCCGCCAAGAAAATGGTGTTGATGAAGTAAGGCTACTCATTAAACTGGCAGTTTACCTTTAACTAAGCGGCAATTCCCTGCATTGACAACATTGCGGGGAATTGTTTTTTGTATAGAACCGGATATAGAAAACCGGCGGTTGTAAGTGATGCAGCTCGATTCCAGGCAAGTTAACGCTGAAATGAGGTTAATCTTAATATCTCATCGGAATTTATTAGTAAACCCTCATAAGAGGGTCTCATTCGCGGACCCTTTCACAACAAAGAATGAAAATATCGGCTCGCGAGCCTGCGTTGCCGTTATTTTCAGGATAAAAATCTTGACTTTTTGGAGAAATATTATAACTTATAACTTTTAAAGGGAAAAGCATAGCCAGTTATGACATTTATGTTTGCTATCTTATGTTATCTGATTTATCTATATCCAGTTGCAAAACCAGTTAAATAATAATAAAAACTCAATTGAGGAGAGAAGACTATGTTGAACAAAGGGCTTCTTGTTTTATTAGTATTAATCCTTTCTGCCGGATTATTATTGGCTAATGCGCCGAAACAATCCAACAGTTCAAAGGATAAGCCCCTCACAGTGGAGAAACTAATTGGACCTAACAGTATACTTCCCGCTCCAGAGGGGTTAGGCGGTGTATCAAAGCCTCTTGAAACCGACGATCCGATAGGCGACACCTTCATTTTCGGCGAAACCTGGTATGATATCCAGCATAACGGGACTTGCGGTCGTCAGTTACAAGTGGACAATGACGGCTGGATTCATTTGGTCTGGATGAAAGGTGAAAACACCGGCGCCAGTCAGCGGCATATCTGGTACCAGTTGATGACCGCTCCGCCCGAAGACTCGCTGATTTTCGTTGGTGCGGAATTGGGTATTCGAGTCGATCAGAGTTCCAGAGCAGGCTATACAGTAATGGAAGTTCATTCGGATAACCGCGCTATGCCGTGTTTTCATCAGAATACACCGGGTTATCCAAATTTCCATACGGCATTGGCGTTCGATTATTTCCCCCGCACCGGGGCATTTTTCGCGCAGGATTTGCCCTGGGTTTGGGAAGGTCCTCTGGATTTAGAAGTCATCTGGCCCCGGATGGATGTGGATATAAACGATAAGTATCATACTATTTCCACTGAAAATCCAGCGTCTGGCATTGCGGGCGATCCGCAGAGGATTTATTACTGCCGCTCCAATTTCGATGCGTCGACTTTCACCATCAATTTTGAAACCCCTGAACAGCAGGAGATAGTCTGGACGATGGTAATCGCCTCCGATGTCGCCGCATCACCGGTTTCGGATAAGGTTGCATTTAGTTGGATGCATTTCCCGGCGACAGGTTCCGATACAACTCAGTATGACAATGATTTGATTATTTGTCAATCTGAAGACGGCGTGACCTGGGATTTTGCTGATACGCTCAATGTCACCAACTGGATTCCGGTCGATCTGAGCTATCTACCCGATACCCTACTCGCCAACAGGGACACCCTGCGCTGCTTTACGGATATGTGCCTGCTTTACGACTACAACAATATTCTCCACGCTTTCTTCACCACCCGCGGCTATTATGACCTGGAAGGGACATTGACCTGGGGCAACGGCTACATTTGGCATTGGGATGAGTATCACAATGTATTTTCAATGGTAGCCAATGGCTGGTATGAGAACGGCTATTATGACCCGGGCGCATGGAATATCTATGTTAATCGTTCCTCAGCGGCGGTCGATCCTGAAACCGGGGATTTATATTGTATGTATCAGCGCTACTTTGATGTCATTGGTCCATCTGTGCAATATCCATTTCCCTATTTAGAGGGAGATACTGCCGACTGGTCTCAAGGGGGTTGGCCTAATGGTGAAATCTGGATGTCCAAGTCCACCAACGGCGGATATTCTTGGTCTGAAGGTCTTAATGTGACTAATACTCATTCTCCGAACGCTGCTCCCGGGGATTGTATGAGCGAATTGACGCCCTGCATGGCTCCCGAAATATCCAACGGCTACGCTCATATATTTTATATTATGGACCGTGACGCCGGGGCTGTGGTACAGGATGAAGGCATCTGGACGCTGAATGAAGCGATGTATCATCGGGTTCCGATTGATCAGATTCCGGAAAGCCCCCGCTTCGTTCCTTATCCAATGCACTGTGATTCCACCGGTATGCCTGATGATACGGTAGTTTCGGTCAATGATTATACCAATGGCATAACTCCCAAGGATTTTGTCCTGAGTCAGAACTATCCCAATCCCTTCAATCCGACGACTACAATCAGCTATTCACTTCACAATGACGGCTTCGCCACCCTCAAGGTTTATAATATCTACGGTGAGGAAGTCGCGGAGCTGTTTGACGGCTTCAGGGATGCGGGCGTTTATGAGGCGTCCTTCGATGCGTCGAACATAGCCAGCGGGGTGTATTTCTACCGGCTCTCCGCCAATGGTTATTCAGTCGCCAAGAAGATGGTGCTGATGAAGTAGGGTTTATTTGAAATCGGGGTTGTGATGACCCCGATTTCTCTTTTTATCTGTCCGTATTGCTGAATATTCTAATTATATTGATTCATTGTTCTTTTAATAGTCAATTCAACGCCCCCAATCAAGCCAGAAATTTTCGTTACTATTGTGATGATGAGAATTTGTGTTCTTCCCAAAGCTTTTAGAATCAGCCGCTTGGTTGGGGGTTTCTTTTATGTCGTAACATTTTAGTTATTTGAAGTGGTTAATATTATTTATTTGTTTTGTAGTGACTTAGATTCACTGGAAATTATGGA